>NZ_WNJX01000061.1:0-2577 GCF_010892375.1 Granulicatella sp. zg-84
TTTTCGTTTGATATGTCCCATGTTTGATGAGTGTTTTAGCATGACAATGTGGACAGGTGTGGCAAGGCTTTGTCCAAGTGCCTTTAATAAAGTGGTGTGGAATACCATTTATTGTTTTTTCTTCTAACCAATGTTCATCAGCTATGAAAGATTTATCTGTTAATGTCAATAATTTTTTTGTATAATAATCCATGAGAAATACCTCCTTGTTTAATTGTGGTGATTTAATCATACAGGTATTTCTCTTTTTTTGTCCACTTTTATATACAAAATCGTGTTGGTGGATTATTCCCACCAACACGATTTATTATAGAGCCGATTTAAAAAGAGCTAAAACAAAATAATCAACATTTTTAAAATAATAAAAAGGCTTGAAAACAACCTGTTCAACAAGTTGTTTTCAAGCCTCTTTTTGAGTCATCTTTTCATTCTATTTTTGGCTTGATTTTATCCTTTCAATTTTGATAAATCAATTTTAAAAGTTGTTCCATCTTTTTCATTACTTGTCACACTAATTTTCGTATGGTGCATCTTAGCAATCGTATCGGCAATGGATAAACCTAAACCATATCCGTGTGTTTCACGTTGTCTAGAGTCATCAATACGGTAAAAACGTTCAAATAAACGTTTTAATTTGTCTTGCGGAATGACATCTCCTTTATTTTGTACACTTAAAACGCCTTGCTTTGTCACAGTGATCCTTATTTCCTCTCCTTTTGGAGAATATTTAATCGCATTATCTAATAAAATGACAATGAGTTGTTTTAAATGAGAAGCTTCTCCCACAATAGAAACATCTTCTGAAATAGATAATACTAATTCTTTTTCTTGTTCAAACGCCACAGATTCTAAAGGCAATACCACTTCATACACTAAATCGGATAATGAAAGTGATTGAAAAACAGGTTTTTCTTTTGTTTGGTCATTTTTAGCTAGAAATAACAGGCGTTCAATCAATTCGGTCATTCGCCTTGATTCATCTTGAATATAGTCAATCCATTTCATTTTTGATTGTATGGTATCATTTGGATAATCTTTTAAAATCGCAGCATTCGCTAAAATAACGGCTATTGGTGTTCGTAATTCATGTGAAGCATCTGATATGAAATCTTTTTGTTTTTGCCACGTTTCTTCAACTGGGCGCATTGCCATACTCGATAAAACGGTACTACTTATAAAAACAAATAGTAAAGCAATCGTACCTATCTTCATAGCTGTTACTAATGTTTTTTGATTATTTTCAATTTCATGTGTAATAAAAGCAAATGCGGTATATCCGTTATTTTTCATATAACGAATATGATGATTTTCAAAAACAATATCTCCCTTACTTTCTTGGGCAACCGACATGATTTCACTAAAATTAACGATTTGTTCTTCAGCATTATAAGTAGACGCAATAATAGTTCTTCCGTCATTACTAATTTTAAATGTTAGTAATCCATCCGTTTTCATAATGTTGATACCTAATGGTGAATCCAATGATTTTTTCAACGCATCGTGAACACGTTCATTTAATTGATTTGAAACACTATAATAAAGTCCTCCGATAACAACTGTTACGATAATACTGAAAATACTCATCGTATAAAAAATAAATTTGTACTTTAATTTTTTAAGCATCTTTTTTTACTCTCATTCTTTTTCTTCTAAAAAATAACCTACTTTTCTAGCTGTTGAAATTGTCACACGGCTAGATAGAAATTGTAATTTTTTTCTTAAAAAAGAAATATAGACTTCAACATTATTATCTTCGGCATCAGAATCAAATCCCCACACACGAGAAATTAAGTCTTCTTTTGGCATAATTTGATTTTGATTGATGAGTAATAGACGTAAAATATCAAATTCTTTTGGACCTAAACGTACTGATTTACTACCACATTCTAATACTTGCGTTTTTTGTGATAATGTAATATCGACAAAGGAAATATCATCGTTAATAATATCTCCTTTACGTCTGGAAATAGCACGAATACGTGCAAGTAATTCTTCTTTTTCAAATGGTTTTGTTAAATAATCATCAGCACCACTATCTAGTCCTCTTACTTTATCTTCCACTTGATCTTTAGCTGTTAACATTAAAATGGGGGTAGCATTATGTTCTTGACGTAAAAGTTTTAATACTTGAATACCATTTAATTTTGGCAACATCATATCCAATACAACGGCATCATATGTATCCGAAGTAATATAATCATATGCATCTTGTCCATCATATACAACATCAACTAAATGCTTTTCTTGCTTTAAAATTTGGACAATCGTATCAGCCAATCTTTTTTCATCTTCTACAACAAGTATTTTCATTTTTCGTACCCTCCCATTTTCTTTCTATAATCTATTATACACGTCATTCCTTAAAATAACATGAAAAAACACATACAAAAATTCACGAAAAATATTCATATAAGTAGATATTTTTTATGAATAGCATTAAAAAGTAGACTTTTTATTCTGCCGAGTTGTAAAATAAAGTGCAAAAGCAAAATAGTGTTATAAAAACAAAAAAAGACAGATAATTAACTTACTAAGATTCACCACAAAATTAGAAAGGTCATTATCATGTCTAAAACA
>NZ_WNJX01000062.1:0-1747 GCF_010892375.1 Granulicatella sp. zg-84
TTAATCATACAACACCATTCTCAGTGGCAGAAAAAGAATGTGAAAAAGGTAGTGAATGGTTAATGCCATTCACTACCAACATACTCACTATTTCTCTCCACCAACACAATTTGACGAAGAGCCAAAAAAGAACGCTATAGCGTTCTCTTAGTATGACCCGTACGGGACTCGAACCCGTGTTACCGCCGTGAAAGGGCGGTGTCTTAACCGCTTGACCAACGGGCCATGCTGATAAAGCAACGGAGAAAGAGGGATTTGAACCCTCGCGCCGCGTTATGCGACCTACACCCTTAGCAGGGGCGCCTCTTCAGCCTCTTGAGTATTTCCCCAAAATGTTGAAAAAATGCTTTATCAATGGGCCTAAATGGACTCGAACCATCGACCTCACGCTTATCAGGCGTGCGCTCTAACCAGCTGAGCTATAGGCCCTTATGTTTATAAGATAATTTATCTTATAAGCGGGTGACGAGAATCGAACTCGCGACAACAGCTTGGAAGGCTGTAGTTTTACCACTAAACTACACCCGCTAAAAGTGGTTCAGGACAGAGTCGAACTGCCGACACCTTGAGCTTCAATCAAGTGCTCTACCAACTGAGCTACTGAACCATACGGTCCCGACGGGATTTGAACCCGCGATCTCCTGCGTGACAGGCAGGCATGTTAACCCCTACACCACGGAACCATGTTTTAACATTGCGGGAGTAGGACTTGAACCTACGACCTTCGGGTTATGAGCCCGACGAGCTGCCAACTGCTCCATCCCGCGATAATATTATACTCTTTCGAGTTAAGGAGGATAAGGGATTCGAACCCTTGCACGCTTTTACACGCCTGACGGTTTTCAAGACCGTTCCCTTCAGCCGGACTTGGGTAATCCTCCATAAAATAATGACCCGTACGGGACTCGAACCCGTGTTACCGCCGTGAAAGGGCGGTGTCTTAACCGCTTGACCAACGGGCCTAAATATAAGTGGGCCTAAATGGACTCGAACCATCGACCTCACGCTTATCAGGCGTGCGCTCTAACCAGCTGAGCTATAGGCCCTTATGTTTATAAGATAATTTATCTTATAAGCGGGTGACGAGAATCGAACTCGCGACAACAGCTTGGAAGGCTGTAGTTTTACCACTAAACTACACCCGCATAAAAGAAACACATTATGCGTTTTAACGGTCCCGACGGGATTTGAACCCGCGATCTCCTGCGTGACAGGCAGGCATGTTAACCCCTACACCACGGAACCATGTTTTAACATTGCGGGAGTAGGACTTGAACCTACGACCTTCGGGTTATGAGCCCGACGAGCTGCCAACTGCTCCATCCCGCGATAATATTATACTCTTTCGAGTTAAGGAGGATAAGGGATTCGAACCCTTGCACGCTTTTACACGCCTGACGGTTTTCAAGACCGTTCCCTTCAGCCGGACTTGGGTAATCCTCCATAAATGGACCTTGTAGGACTCGAACCTACGACCGATCGGTTATGAGCCGATAGCTCTAACCAACTGAGCTAAAGGTCCTACATAGATCTTATAGCGGCGAAGGGAATCGAACCCCCGACCTCTCGGGTATGAACCGAACGCTCTAGCCAGCTGAGCTACACCGCCTAAATATATAAAAGTCGGGAAGACAGGATTCGAACCTGCGACCCCTTGGTCCCAAACCAAGTGCTCTACCAAGCTGAGCTACTTCCCGTTTCTCATGTCTAACATGAATGCACCCAACAGGAGTCGAACCTGTAACCG
>NZ_WNJX01000063.1:0-1648 GCF_010892375.1 Granulicatella sp. zg-84
ACAACCGTTACTCCTAACGAAGTAACGGCTGTTGAACAATGGATGAATCGTTATCCACGTAAATTATTTAACTATGTATGTCCTTATGATTTGCCTGAGGTGGCTAACTTACTATTGTAATTTGTGTTTCTACAAGAGTTGAGATATGCTTATAGACAGCGAGATTTTGATTTATTTATGAAGGTTATTCATCATATTGACCCGTCATTACCAGAGTGGTTTAGAAAGAAATTTGATATTTTTAAAACCTATCAGAATGGTATTTATCAAGCTTTTACCACACCTTATTCAAACGGTATCACAGAAACTATCAACAATCATATTAAAGTCATCAAACGCATTGCCTATGGCTACAGACGTTTTTCTTATTTTAGATTGCGTATTTTAATCATACAACACCATTCTCAGTGGCAGAAAAAGAATGTGAAAAAGGTAGTGAATGGTTAATGCCATTCACTACCAACATACTCACTATTTCTCTCCACCAACACAATTTGACGAAGAGCCAAAATAAAAAGATAGTGACGTAACATTCGTTACATCACTACCTTTTATGAGTCATCAACCCTATTTGACATAGAGCCAAAAAGGCAACCCTTAAGGGCTGCCTAAATTCGGCTCTCTATAATAAATCATTTGATGTCTTGAGAACTTCGTCTATCAGAATGACGCCAATAGCGTCTCCTACAAAGATGACTACAAAATACTGTACGCCTATCTAAAACACCTTCTAAAGTCTCAACTTTTCTTCCGCACTTCTTGCAAAAAAATTCTCGATGACTTTTCAACTTAGAGTTCATATTATTATCTCCTTTATTTTAAGATATTATGATAAACAAAGTACATAATTTATTTAAATAAATATACTGATAGGTTTCAAAAAATAATTAGCTAAAGATTACTTCTTTTTTTATTCACCAAAAACAACTGATATTAATAGAAGTAGAAATGAAATATCTCGTTTTTTACTTCCTAGTTACATTAACTTTATATGGCAATATCAACTTGATATTTTATATTCGATTTATTCCTTTTCTTCTTCAATTCGTCTTCTTAATGATGCAATCATTAAACCTAATCCCAGTACAGTAGCTCCATAGAATATTGTATTTTGCTCTATTGCTCCTGTTTTTGGTAGTTTTTTGTTTTGATATTCATCTTTATTAGATGAAGTTGTACCTTCTTTGTTACTATCTACATCTATATTAGAGATTGATTTATTGAAGTTAAGTTTATCTTTACCAACTTTATTGTTATCAGGTAAGATTACGCCTAATTCAAATCTTGGTCTATCGTAATTAGGAGTATCTACATTAACTTCGTAGTTACCTTTTGCTATTAACTCTGTATATGGTATTTCTAAGTTATTAACTGTTACTCTGTTGTCACCAAAAATAATCGTTACACCTGGATTTAAACGTAGTAGCTCTTCTTTTAGTTTATCTTTTGTTGTTTGGTCAATGTTAGCTGTGTCAGATACTCTTATTTTATAAGCTGGTAATATGACAGAAACTTTTGATACCCCTGCTTCTTTTGCACTTTCGATGGCTGCTGTGTTTGTTGCTTTATCGATTTCGCCTTTTGCTGCGTCAGCTGCTTCTTGTGCTTTTTGTTTTGCTGCTTGTCTTTCTGCCGGTGTTAGGTCATT
>NZ_WNJX01000064.1:0-1627 GCF_010892375.1 Granulicatella sp. zg-84
GTCAATAATTTTTTTGTATAATAATCCATGAGAAATACCTCCTTGTTTAATTGTGGTGATTTAATCATACAGGTATTTCTCTTTTTTTGTCCACTTTTATATACAAAATCGTGTTGGTGGATTATTCTCACCAACACGATTTATTATAGAGCTAAATAAAAAAGAAATTTATGAAAAATAATTCTTTTTATTGTTATTTTAAAAATAACATGTTAAAATACATGTAAGTTATAAAATAACAAAAGGAGAATATAATGACACTATTTGAAATGTTAAAAGGAAAGAAATTAGATGTGCAGTACGAGACAGGGTTTCACTTCATTATGGAATACGTAGAAGAAGGTAAGTTAAAATGGACATCTGTGGGTGAGGTTGAGGACGGTGGTCCTTCAGAGGAAGTAGATCCTTATGAAGTCATTGAATTGGAAAGTGGGAAATATTTTATTAACTGGATTGAAGAAAGTGGTATGACAATATCTCAATTATTAGATTTGAATAATAACGAAGTGATTGCATTTCTAACGTGGGAAGACAATAGTGTTCGTGGAGGTAGAGATACACTTCTGCAAAAAGGTTATGTGACGATTGTAGGTTAAAATATGAAACATTCACATAAATTATCTGATGCTATTCACATACTTTTGTATATAGAAGTATTTTGTGAAGATAAACGTATCACAAGTACAGATATTGCTGAAAGTATCAATACAAATCCCGCATTAGTAAGACAAATTATGTCTCAATTAAAAAAAGCAAATTTGATTGAAACAAAACAAGGTAGTGCTAAACCGAGACTTTTAAAATCTTCTAAAGACATCACATTATTTGATATTTTTCAAGCAATTCATGAAGAATCATTACTTGAAATTGATAAAAATACGAATAAAGAGTGTCCGTTGGGTAATACAATTCAAACAGTCCTTACGAGTACTTATAGAGAAATAGAAAATAGTGCCTTCAATAAGATGAAAGAGATTTTTTTAATTGACTTAAAAAATGCGATAGATAAATTGATATAATTATTCGTAAAGTTGCTATCATCATGTGTTGATGATATATTAAATGAACAAAACTGATGATGGAGGTATTATATGAAAAAAATAGAAAGTGCTAAAGCACCGGCAGCTATTGGTCCTTATTCTCAAGCAATACAAGTAGGAAACACTGTCTATGTTTCTGGTCAACTACCAATTTGTGTTGAAACAGGTGAATTTGCAGGTAGTACGATTGAGGAACAAACAAAACAATCATTAGAAAATATCCAGTTTATTTTAAGTGAGGCAGGATTAACGATGAAAAATGTTGTGAAAACAACTGTTTTATTAAAAAATATTGCTGATTTTACAAAAATGAATGATGTATATGCAAGTTATTTTTCCGCACCGTTTCCTGCAAGAGCCGCTTATCAAGTGGCAGCTTTACCAAAGGATGCTCTAATAGAAATAGAAGTCATTGCTGTTGTGGGATAGACATCAGGGATAAACCAATGTTGGTTTATCCTTCAGACTGTTGACAAATTAAGAGCGTCAACAGTCTTTTTTCGTATCAGACGTTAAGTTGTACGGCTTACCACGATGTACACGATACATCTCTCGTTCTCTACTACGTGCGAGAACGAAGCCATTCG
>NZ_WNJX01000065.1:0-1557 GCF_010892375.1 Granulicatella sp. zg-84
TTAATCATACAACACCATTCTCAGTGGCAGAAAAAGAATGTGAAAAAGGTAGTGAATGGTTAATGCCATTCACTACCAACATACTCACTATTTCTCTCCACCAACACAATTTGACGAAGAGCCAAAAATTGTTGACATTAACAGAGTGGTTTAGAAAGAAATTTGATATTTTAAAAACCTATCAGAATAGTATTTATCAAGCTTTTACCATACTACCTTATTCAAACGGTATCACAGAAGCTATCAACAATCATATTAAAGTTATCAAACGCATTGCCTATGGCTATAGACGTTTTTCCTATTTTAGATTACGTATTTTAATCATACAACACCATTCCCAATGGCAGAAAAAGAATGTGAAAAAGGTAGTGAATGGTTAATGCCATTCACTACCAACATACTCACTATTTCTCTCCACCAACACAATTTGACGAAGAGCCAAAATAAAAAGATAGTGACGTAACATTTGTTACATCACTACCTTTTATGAGTCATCAACCCTATTTGACATAGAGCCAATAAATCATTTGATGTCTTGAGAGCTTCGTCTATCAGAATGACGCCAATAGCGTCTCCTACAAAGATGACTACAAAATACTGTACGCCTATCTAAAACACCTTCTAAAGTCTCAACTTTTCTTCCGCACTTCTTGCAAAAAAATTCTCGCTGACTTTTCAACTTAGAAATCATATTATTATCTCCTTTATTTTAAGATATTATGATAAACAAAGTACATAATTTATTTAAATAAATATACTAATAGGTTTCAAAAAATAATTAGATAAAGATTACTTCTTATCTTTTTTTATTCACCAAAAACAACTGATATTAATAGAAGTAGAAATGAAATATCTCGTTTTTTACTTCCTAGTTACATTAACTTTATATGGCAATATCAACTTGATATTTTATATTCGATTTATTCCTTTTCTTCTTCAATTCGTCTTCTTAATGATGCAATCATTAAACCTAATCCCAGTACAGTAGCTCCATAGAATATTGTATTTTGCTCTATTGCTCCTGTTTTTGGTAGTTTTTTGTTTTGATATTCATCTTTATTAGATGAAGTTGTACCTTCTTTGTTACTATCTACATCTATATTAGAGATTGATTTATTGAAGTTAAGTTTATCTTTACCAACTTTATTGTTATCAGGTAAGATTACGCCTAATTCAAATCTTGGCTTATCGTAATTAGGAGTATCTACATTAACTTCGTAGTTACCTTTTGCTATTAACTCTGTATATGGTATTTCTAAGTTATTAACTGTTACTCTGTTGTCACCAAAAATAATCGTTGCACCTGGATTTAAACGTAGTAGCTCTTCTTTTAGTTTATCTTTTGTTGTTTGATCAATGTTATTTGTATCAGATACTCTTATTTTATAAGCTGGTAATATGACAGAAACTTTTGATACCCCTGCTTGTTTTGCTGCTGTTACACCTTCTTTGTCTGTTGCATTACCTACTGCTTCGATCGCTTCAGTTGTAGCTGCATCTACTTCACCCTTAGCTTTGTCTTTTTGTTCGCTGCTTAAGTGTCCATTTTGTTCGATT
>NZ_WNJX01000066.1:0-693 GCF_010892375.1 Granulicatella sp. zg-84
GAGACATGTATCGTGTACATTTTGGTGAGCCGTACATCACTTTGTGACTTAAAATAAAAAGATAGTGACGTAACATTTGTGACATCACTACCTTTTATGAGTCATCAACCCTATTTGACATAGAGCCATAATTTATAAGATATTTTGGATTCTATTGAGGACTTTTTGATTAACATTTTTTATTTATTAACATAAAACGATTAAATAATCAAAATAACGTGTGTCAACATACTGTTAACACACGTTAAAAACATTTTTAAATTAGATTTTTAAATAAGCTGCTTATCGGGATTGAACCGACGACCTCAACCTTACCATGGTTGCGCTCTGCCAACTGAGCTAAAGCAGCAAAATGCCGGCTAAAGGACTTGAACCCTCGACCCTCTGATTACGATTCAGACGCTCTACCAACTGAGCTAAGCCGGCATTATATTTTATATACATCACACTTAAATGATTGTAAAAAAAAACGCATAAATGCGCTATACTCCGCAAGTAGGACTCGAACCTACGACATCATGATTAACAGTCATGCGCTACTACCAACTGAGCTATTGCGGATAAACCAAAAGCGTGGCAACGTCCTACTCTCACAGGGGCAATGCCCCAACTACCCTCGGCGCTAAGAAGCTTAACTTCTGTGTTCGACATGGTGACAGGTGTGTCCTTCTTGCCATCATTACCACACTTTCT
>NZ_WNJX01000067.1:0-566 GCF_010892375.1 Granulicatella sp. zg-84
GTTATAATTTGTTTTAGACATGATAATGACCTTTCTAATTTTGTGGTGAATCTTAGTAAGTTAATTATCTGTCTTTTTTTGTTTTTATAACACTATTTTGCTTTTGCACTTTATTTTACAACTCGGCAAAATTATTTTTTCTCAAAAAATACTTTTCTTTTTTGAATTTTATGGTAGTATATTAACAAAACATTAAAAAATGAAAAAAACATGAAAGAGAAAGGAGCGTTTATCACATGAGCTTTATTATTGTCGTTATTTTAGTCATTATTTTAAATTTAGCTTATGATGATAGTAGATAGCGACGTTTTGTACTCTTTTTTGTATTGATAAAAGGCTAGTATCTACATCATCGTAGGTACTAGTTTTTTGTTTAGTATAGTGTCAAATTTTTAACAAAATTTAGCAGTGTATTTTATTTTATAATGTAAGAAAAAAGGGCTCTATGTCAAATAGGGTTGATGACTCATAAAAAGTAGTGATGTCACAAATGTTACGTCACTATCTTTTTATTTTAAGTCACAAAGTGATGTACGGCTCACCGAAATGTACACGATACATTTTTC
>NZ_WNJX01000068.1:0-545 GCF_010892375.1 Granulicatella sp. zg-84
TTTTTAACTTATTAAGTTTACGCTGGTGAAAGGCGATGAGGTTGTCGAGTTGATTAAATAAATCTGCAATTTTCCTTTGTTCATCTTTCAATACAGGAATTTCATAAGTTAATTCTCTAATAGAAGTCCAATTTACATATATTTGTGTATTTCCTTGAGAAGCACAAATAATTTTCCCACGAATATTATCAGCATTCAAAAATTGATATAAAAATTCTGGTAGATATTCATTTTCATAAACTTCAATTCTTTCAGTCCGTTGATTAAAAATATAGGAATTATCAGAATCTATCAGTAAAACTCGACCAATTATGTTCCCTGAAGCAGTCTTATCATTTAATATCATTGTTAAATTATTTTTGTTCAAAATACGATTTTCAGTCTTTTTTGTTTTGTTTGCTCTGATGCCTTGATCGGTATATTGGTTTGTTTCTGAATATGATCCAATACTTATAACTTTATATTTGCCAAGTTCATCGAATTCAGACTCAATAGATGTCCCTCCAGTAGACTTACCGAAATCTTCCAACTTACGTTGTTCCCAA
>NZ_WNJX01000006.1:0-70687 GCF_010892375.1 Granulicatella sp. zg-84
CCGTATGTACAGATACATTGTGTTGTTTAGCGATGTAGGTTTCTGAAATGGTTTCTGTTAAAGTATCCATTATCTTTTGTTTTAAACGGTTTGTGATAAAACAATGCTTATCCACAATAGGTGTTTCAGCTGTAAATGATGATTGACAGGATTTACAATAAAAACGTTGTTTAGTGAGTGATAAATAGGCGTTTAGTCCTGAAATTTGGCATAAAGACAGTCGCGATTGACGTGTCCCATTTTTTACAATGCCATTGGTTGCGTGACAATTTGGGCAACAATCTGGTGTATAGGTTAATTTACCGTATAAGACTAATGATTTTTTATGTCGAATGTCACACTCTGATACGTTTTCATGATCAAATGTGATGTTTTTATCCTTTAATTGTAGTAAGATTTCTGTTATATTAGACATAGGCAATTTCTCCTTATTATTTGGTCGTACTTTTAATTTAAGAGAAAATTGCCTTTTTGTCTACATAAAATTAGGGTTGTTGGCTTATGCCATCAACCCTAAAAATTATACAGCCTGTAAAAAAGCATTAGCACTTTTTTGTGCTATATTATCTCGTATTTTATATAAATTGTTTCTTTTTGATATTTTTTGTATGCGTTATCAGAAATGTGTTGACATCCTTTGTCACTAGTGGTACTATCACTTTATAAAGTTGTTCAACCAATTTTATATTTTGTTAGACAAATTATCCGAGTAATGACATTGAGAGAAAATGAGAGGAGGCACTATATTGTTATGTATCTAGACAATGTGATTTCATTGGATAATAAAAAACTTAGAGGAGAATAATTATGTCAAAATCTTTAAAAATGGTCTATAAAGTGGTAATTGCATTATTGGTTGTGGTATTAGCAGCGTGTTCTTCACAATCAAGTGAGAAAACGGATACAAAAATGATGTCTGATAAAAATGAAAAATCATCTGTACGAGTAGGCGTTGTATTTACGACTGCTGGATTAGGGGGAGAGTCGTTCAATGATTTAGTATTTGAAGGTGTAAAACGTGCTAAAGATGACTTAGGCGTTGAGTTTGATTATGTAGAACCAAAATCTGTTTCTGACCAAGAAATTACATTAGATGAAATGGCAAGTTCTGGTAAATATCAACTTGTTATTGCCGTAGGATTTGAACAAGTTGACGCTATAAAAGTCGTTGCTAAAAATTATCCAGAACAAAAATTTGCTTTGATTGATGCTCAAGTAGATTTACCAAATGTTTCTTGTTATGTATCACGTGAAGAAGAAGGTACTTTCTTATTAGGTGCATTGGCAGCGCTTGTAAAAAAAGAAGGCACTCTTAATATGTTGAATAAAGAAAAAGTAATTGGTTTTATTGGTGGTGTTGAAAGTCCTCTTATTAATAAATTTGCAGCAGGATATACAGCAGGTGCAAGATATGTTGATAAAGACTTAACTGTATTAGTTGATTATGCAGGTAGCTTCAATGATCCATCTACAGCAAAAGTTATCGCAGAAACAATGCACAGTAAAAATGCAGATATTGTTTTCCATGCAGCAGGTGCATCAGGTATGGGATTATTCCAAGCAGCTGAAGAAAAAGGATTTCTTAGCATGGGAGTTAACTCAAATCAAAATAAAATTAAACCAGACTATATTATGGCAAGTATGTTGAAATTAGCAAATCAAGCATCTTACGAAGTAATTAAAAGTGTTGTAGAAAATGCTTATAAACCTGGTATTAATACACTTGGTTTGAAACAAGAAGGTGTTGGTATTACATTAGATAAAAGTAATATCAAAGTATCTGAAGATATTGTGAAAACAGTTGATGACATTAAGAAAAAAATTATTGATGGTTCAATTGAAGTGCCTACTGCATTAGATAAAGTAGACAGTTTTATTGAGAGTCATCAATTAGGAAAATAACAGAACCTCTCGTGTAAAGGAGGAAATAAAATGGCTTATGCTATTGAATTAAGAAACATTACAAAACAGTTTCCCGGAGTATTGGCAAATGACAATATTACTTTAAAAGTTGAAGAAAATACAGTCCATAGTATTTTAGGAGAAAATGGTTCAGGGAAATCAACATTGATGAATGTTTTATTTGGATTACATAAAGCTGATCAAGGTGAGATTTATATCAATGGACAAAAAGCTGTCATTCACAATCCAGAGGATGCCTATAGATATGGTGTCGGAATGGTACATCAACATTTTATGTTGGTAGAACAAATGACTGCTTTGGAAAATATTATTTTAGGAAAAGAAGTCGGTAACTTTTTTATTGATAAAGAGCAATCTTATAAGGAAGTCAGTGCATTAGTTGAAAAATATGGTTTCCAATTAGATTTGAATGAAAAAGTTGCGAATTTATCTATCGGTATGAAGCAAAGGGTAGAAATATTAAAAACATTATACCGAGGTGCTGATACTGTAATATTAGATGAACCGTCTGCTGTATTGACCCCACAAGAAGTATTAGAATTATTCGATATGATTCGTTCATTAAAAGAAAAAGGAAAAACAATTATTTTTATCACACATAAACTTAATGAGATTATGGAAGTAGCCGATACAATTACGGTTATAAGACGTGGTAAAGTCATCACGTCTATTGATAAAAATAGTACAAATACGGAAAAATTAGCGAATGCTATGGTGGGACGCGATGTCACGATTATTCAGTCGGTTGAACAAGAGATACAAGGTGATGTCGTGTTAGAAGTGAATGCGTTACCACTATTATCTCATACGAATAAAACAGTGTCATTTTCTATTCGAGCAGGTGAAATTTTTGGTGTAGCAGGTGTTGAAGGAAATGGACAACTTCAATTAGAAGAGTCAATTGTCGGATTGATTAAATCATCAGAAAATCAAGTGATGTTTCATCAACAAGATATTGGTCAATTAAATCCGGCTTCACGGAAAAAATTAGGGATTGGATATATTCCATCAGATCGCTTTAAACGTGCTATTTTACCAGATTTTTCTGTTTTAGAAAATATTCTATTAGGTTTTCAAGATAGTGAGCCGTTTGTGAAAAATGGAGTTGTTCAAGAAAAAGAATTGTATAAGTATAGCAACGAATTGATCGAAAAATTTGATATTCGTTTACCAAATGCATCTGTACCAATTAAAACATTATCTGGTGGGAATCAGCAAAAAGTTGTTGTTGCCAGAGAAACGAGTAGACATCCTAAATTAGTAGTGGCTTGTCAACCAACTCGTGGATTAGATGTTGGTGCGATTGAGTTTATTCATGAAACATTATTAAAACTACGTGATGAAGGAAAAGCGATTTTACTCATTTCGGCTGAATTGACAGAAGTCATGAATTTAAGTGACCGTATAGGTGTGATGTTTGAGGGAGAATTCCAAGATATTTTAACGCGTGATGCATTTGATCAAGAGCATATTGGAAATCTTATGGCAGGAAATAAGAAAGTAGGTGAATCATCATGACTAAAAAAACATTTATGAAATATTCGATATGGTATGACTTATCAGTATCTTTATTTGCGATTGTTGTGGCATTAGTCATTGGTGCTATTGTTATTGCTGTTATGGGAGAAAATCCTGTTAAAGTTTATCAATCATTGCTAGCAGGAGCATTAGGTAGCCCTCGTGATATTGCCAATACAGTAAGTAAAACCATTCCGCTCATTTTTACAGGTTTAGCTGTTGCTGTAGGTTTTAGAAGTGGTGTTTTTAATATTGGGGCAGAAGGGCAATTAACTTTTGCTGCTATGGTATCTGTTATCGTTGCTTTAGCCATGCCAAATATGAGCCCGTTCATTGCTTTACCAATTATTTTTATCTCTGGTATTTTAGCAGGAGCATTGATCGGTGCTATTTCAGGTGTTTTTAAAGCTGTATTTCAAATAAACGAAGTAATTGTTGCGATTATGTTGAATTATATCGTTAAACATTTTACGTCATTTTTAGCAAACGGTCCTTTAAAAGCACCTGGTACTGTGGCACAAACAGAAATGATTGCTGAATCGTTTCAATTACCAAAATTGTTACCAAGAACACAACTAACAAGTGCTTTATTTATTGCTTTAATTGTTGTAGCAGCTATTTATATTTTATTATGGAAAACGAGTATTGGTTATAAAATTCGTGCCGTAGGTTCTAATAAATCAGCTGCACAAGCAGCGGGGATAAATAGTAAAGCAACTATGATTTTTGCTATGGCACTTAGTGGAAGTATCGCTTCTTTAGCAGGTATTACCGAAGTGTTAGGAAAGCAGTATCGTTTCATTGAAGGATTTTCTCCTTCGTTTGGCTTTACAGGAATTGCAGTTGCTGTTTTAGGGAAAAATAATCCTCTTGGTGTTATTTTATCAGCTTTCTTATTTGGTATTATGGATAATGGTGCTTTGAGAATGAGCCGTGAAACAGCTGTTTCAAGTAGTATTATAGTGGTTATTCAAGGTTTGGTTATTTTATTCATTTCAGCACCTAAAATTATTAGTTTTGTATCGAAAAGAAAGGAGATGATTAAAAAATGAATCATGTCACATTTGTACTCGATATTTTGTATCTTGCTATTCAACTATCTATTCCCATTGTATTAGGTGCTTTGTGTGGAACTATTGCGGAACGTAGTGGTGTTATTTTACTTGGTGTAGAAGGATTGATGTTATTTGGTTCTTTCTTTGGTGTATTAGGCGTATATTTAACAAATAATCCTTGGATAGGTGTCATAGCCTCTATTGTAATTGGTGGATTGATGGGATTATTGTATGGTGTATTTGTTTTACGTTACCGTGCCCAACAATCAGTTGTAGGTGTTGGTTTTAATTTTCTAGGAAGTGGTGTAACGGCTGTATTATTAAAAATGATATGGGATGCAGAAGGATTATCAACAACTGTTCAAACTGTTCCTACAGTTACTATTCCTATTTTGAGTGATATTCCGTTTATAAACCGTTTGTTCTTAGATCAAAGTCCATATTTGTACTTTATGGTTATCATTGTCGCAGCGACATATATTATCATGTATAAAACAAAAGTTGGTCTACGTTTACGAGCAATGGGAGAAAATCCTTATGCAGTACAAACTGCAGGTATTTCTGTAAATCGTTATCGCTATATTGCGTTGATGATAAGTGGAATGATTGCAGGTCTTGCCGGTTCTTTCTTATCTATTTCACAAAATAATTTATTTGTAACAGATATGGTTGCCGGAAGAGGATTTATGGGATTAGCGGCAAATATTTTTGGTGGATGGCATCCACTAGGCTCACTAGGTGCAAGTTTTATTTTCTCAACAGCGCAAGCAGTGCGTTTTAAATTAGTTGATGCAAGTATTCCAACGCATTTAATATCGCTTTTACCATATATGACGACATTATTTGTATTGTTAGTCGTTGGATTAAAATCAAAAACACCAACAGCTCCAGAGGGACTTGGAAAGTTGGTGGACTAAAGATTGAGTAAAACTAGACAATATATATACCTAATCACTGGACTATTGGTGATGAGTTTAGGAATAGCGCTTTTTCTAAAATCTGGGCTAGGAGCTAATCCGTTAACTACTTTTACTAATGGCGTTTCTTTAACAGTAAACATTAGTGTGGGAACTGCTTCTCAACTAATTATGTTATCGTTATTGATTGTTGTGTTTGCTTTAGATAAAAGCCGCATAGGAATAGGGACAGTGATAAACGGGGTATGTGTTGGCATATTTATTGATATGTTTATGAAATTACCACTTGAAGCAACTCATTGGAGTATACAGTGGATACTTTTGATAATAGCTTGTGTGCTATTTTCAATGGGGTTGGGCTTATATGTATCATCTAATTTAGGTGAAGGAACAGTCGATGCTTTTATGATTATTATTAAAAATAAATGCCATGTTCCAATAAAAATTGCTAGAATTATTTTAGATATGATTTTAGTAGGATTAGGATTTTTATTAGGAAGCAATATTGGAATCGGAACAATTATAGGTATGGTAACGACTGGACCAATAATGAATCAAACAATGAAATATATAAAGAAAAAGTGAGGTTATGATAATGGACGAAAACATGAAAATGTTACATATTGCATTAAAAAAAGGAGATGTAGGAGAGTACGCTTTTTTACCTGGTTCTCCAGAACGTGCATTAAAAATATCAAAATATCTTGAAAACAGCGAAAAAGTTGCACAAAATAGAGAACATACAACATATTCTGGATATTTAGACGGTGTAAAAGTAACCGTTACATCAACAGGTATGGGAGGCCCATCAACAGCCATTACAGTTGAAGAATTGGCTAAATTGGGTGTTAAAACATTTATACGTATAGGAACATGTGCTTCTGTTTCTCCAAAAGTGAAGAGGGGGGATGTTGTTATTCCTAATGGATGTGTTAAAATGGAAGGAACAAGTCTACATTACACACCAGTTGAGTTTCCAGCTGTTCCGGACTATTATTTATTGAAAGAACTTGAAAAGGCAGCAATTAAGTTGGGGTATGAATATAATATTGCACCGTCTATTACAAAAGATTCTTTCTACACACAAACAGAGCCTGAAACAAAACCAGTTAGCTATGAGTTAATTAATAAGTGGAATGCTTATGAGCGAAGTGGTGCAACAAGTACAGAAATGGAAAGTGCAACATTATTTTCTGTGACAGGAACAATAGAAGGTTGTCGTTCCGCAACAGTACTTGTTTCTGCGACTAATTATAAAAATTATAGTTCAGATGCAAAAACATATCCTGGTGATTTAGAAGAGCGTGCGATCTTAACTGCTATTGAAGCAATGAAAGAAGTCATTAAGGCAGATTCGCAACAAAAATAAAAAATACAGGAGTTTATATTATGGTAAAAGAACAAACAGAAGTATCTAAATCAAAAGTCCCTTTATATGTCAGTGCTTATGAAACATTATATAGTTTGATGGCAGATGGGCATTATTTACCAGGAGATAAACTCCCGAATGAAAACGAATTGGCTAAAATGTTAAACATTAGTCGAGGTACTTTACGACAAGCGTTACTTCTTTTTCAAGAAGACGGACTTATCATTAATAAACATGGCTCGGGTAATTATGTCACAGAAAAAATTGCTAAAACATCAGAAGGTTTAGAAAAAAAGACCGTTATTTGTGATCGCTTTTCGAGAGAAAAAGGAAAATGGACACTGACAAATATTTCTTATCAACCTGCAACTAAAATTATTAGTGAAACTTTGCGTATTGATAATGAAAAGTTGGTTGTTCTCTTTGAATTGATTTATTGTGTCGATGATAAGAAAATCAGTTGCATGGATATATTTTTACCGTATGATATTTTACAACATGAAAATATATCATTAAATAATTATGATGACATGCAAACGTTCATTTTTAATTATATTGCCCAAAAGACAAATGAGTCTTATGTTGATTTGCGTGTTATTGATGTTAGAAGTCGTATCGCAAAACGATTAGAGATTACAGAAGGCAGTTCATTGTGTTGTTTTTATGAAGTAATGTATACAGAAATGGGCATACCAACTGTTTATACAAAATCATATTGTGTACCGTCTGAATATAATTTTTATATTCATTCTAAAAGATAATATTCTTTTAAAAAGATTGAATTTTGATTTTATTATATTGAGAAAAATTTTGGTAGGAATGGATCATATTCATTCCTACTTTTTGGTGTTGATGGCTTCCAAAAGGAAGCTATCAACACCTTTTTATTATTTTATAGTGTTTATAAAGTTTTATTGAAATAGAGGCATAGAAGATTTTTTAATCATACGTTATTTTTCTTAGTGGGAGAAAAGTACAAAAAGATTTCTTGTTTTTATTAACTCATATTATTTGACAGAGAACTTTTTTATGTTTAGAAGATAGTTTCAAAGAATACGTTAAAAATACGACTATCCTATTTGTTTTTATTTTCCTTTCCTAATAACATAAGCTATAATAAACAAGCGTAGATGAAACAGTAAATAAAGGAGTTGCAAATATGAGCACAATTCAATGGTTTCCAGGGCATATGGCAAAAGCCAAGAGGGAAGCAATCGAGAAATTAAAATTAGTGGATATTGTCATTGAATTATTGGATGCCCGCATTCCTTATTCAAGTCGTAATCCGATGATTGATGAGATTGTGGGTGAAAAAAAGCGTCTTGTAGTATTAAATAAAGTTGACTTAGCTGATGACAAACTCACAAAAGAATGGGTATCCTATTTTAAAGAACGAAGTATTGATATTTTAACTATTTCTGCAAAAGACGGAAAAGGATTAAAACAAATTCAAGAAAAACTGAAAGACATGATGTCTGAAAAGTTTGAAAAATTACGTGCAAAAGGCTTGAAATCACGTCCGATTCGATTGATGATTTTAGGTATCCCAAATGTTGGAAAATCAACGTTAATCAATCGCTTTATTAAAAAAAATAAAGCTGTGACAGGTAATAAACCGGGAGTAACAAAAGGACAACAATGGTTAAAGTTAGGAACAGAATTTGAATTGTTAGATACACCGGGGATTTTATGGCCGAAGTTTGAGGATGAAAGTATTGGGAAAAAATTAGCCTTAACAGGTGCCATTAAAGATACGATTCTTCAACTAGAAGATGTGTCTTTATTTGCGATTGACTTTTTTGCTCGTTATTATCCTGAATCATTCAAAAAATCATTTGGTTTAACCCAAGAAAACTTAGACTTACCAAATGCAGAATTATTGATGTATATGACGGAACGTATGGGACTAAAAGACGATTACGATAAAGCAAATGAAAAAATTATTTTTGATATTAGAAGTGGCAAATTAGGTGGCTATACATTGGATCATGTATCGGATATGTTATTGGAAGAAGAGGATATGTAATGACAAAATGGACAACGTCGCAAATTAAGGATGCATTGAACAGTATACAACATAAACAGGATATACCTGTGGAATGGTATCAAGATGAGAGAAAAAGTGTTCAACAGGCGTTAAAAAGTTGGGAAGACAAGCTAGTAAAATTCAAGAAACTTCAAGAAAAATTAGATAGTATGCTATCTTTTGAAAAAGCATTGACAAAAAATGGATACAAAGCTATTGCAGGAATTGATGAAGTTGGACGTGGACCACTAGCAGGACCAGTTGTTGCAGCGTGTGTTATGATGCCAATGGATACCTTTATTTTATCAGTGAATGATTCAAAACAATTATCTGAGAAAAAAAGAGAGAAATTATATAAAGAGATTATGGCAAATGCAATTAGTGTTGGTATTGGCATTGTTGAACCGAATGATATTGATACATTAAATATTTATCAAGCAACAAAAGTAGCTATGCAACAAGCCGTTGATAAAATGTCAATAAAACCAGATTTCTTATTGATTGATGCGATGACATTAACAAATGATTTACCACAAGAAAGTTTGATTAAAGGTGATGCAAGAAGTTATAGTATTGCCTGTGCAAGTATTATCGCTAAAGTAACACGAGATAGAATGATGTGTGAGTATGCTCAACACTATCCACATTATGCTTTTGATAAAAATGCTGGATATGGCACAAAAGATCATTTATTAGGTTTAGAAAAATATGGTATAACGCCTATTCATCGTAAAAGTTTTGAACCGATTAAAACGATGTTAAACAACAATTTTCACCAATAAAGTGAAAATTGTTGTTTTTTGCATATATAGTATATAAAAAAGAAAAGGAGAAAAGAAATGTTTCAAGATGTACTTTTACTTTTTATTCATGCGTCTTACGGTACTTGGAAAGACGGTATTGATTTGGTGAAGTGTCTATTACACTATCAACATATACAAACAGCCATTTATCATGTGTTGGATAAACAGAAAGCACAGCAGTTTTTAGTTGATTTAAAGCAGATTGAACAGATTAGGGCAATGTATCAACAACATCAAATAAAAATTATAACGATTTTTGATAGTGTTTATCCGATAGATTTATTACGAACACGTAGACCGCCTCTCGTTTTGTTTTGTAAGGGACAGATTGATTTGCTTAAGGATAAAAAGATAGGTGTTTTTAGTTCTAGGTATTTTGATCACTATGGTGAACAAGTGCTTTCAAATGTGTTAATGAAAAGTCATTATGACGTATTTGTGAGTAGTTTATGCGACAAGCATATTGGTCAATTATATGAACAAACGTTAATAGCACATAAAAAATGTATTGCTGTTTTGGCAACAGGTTGTGATGTGTCCTATCCTTTAAAATATATTTTCTTACAAAGACGCTTACAAGAAAAGGGCTTGATTATTACAGAATATCCGTTAGGAACATTTTTTAATAAACAAGTATTAAAGCGACAAATGGAGTTAGTTGTAAGTTTGTCGGATAAAATCTGTGGTATTCAAACTTGTTCACATCATATTGCGGTTGAGTTTACACTCGAGCAAGGAAAATCTTTATTTGTACCACCGCATTCATTATTTTTAAAACAGGGTGATAATCAACTCATAAAAGAAGGTGCTATTCCATTATTAAGTCCAACAACATTAAACGAGGAATGAGAGTACCTATTTAGTTGTGTTTATGGTATAATTTTTTTATAAAGGACATTTTTGGAGGTTATTATGACACAAAATTTATATGATATTGCTAACGAATTGGAACGTGCTTTACGTGTATCAGAACCAGTGAATGCATTAAGAGAAGTAATTCAAAAAATTGAAGGAAATGCACAAGCAAAAGAACAGTTTGAAGCATTTAAAGCATTGACAGAAAAATTCCAAACAATGCAAATGACAGGTACACAGCCAACAGAAGAAGATTTAAAAGAAGCTGAGGAAGTATCTAAAAAAGCACAAGATAATGAATATATTATGGAATTGGTGAAAGCTGAGCAAACATTAAGTGTTCTTATGGAAGACTTAAATCGTATTATTACAAAACCACTTTCAGAATTATATCATCCAGAGAACGCATAGTTCTCTTTTTTCTTACAATATGGAACGGAAAGGTACTGTATGAGTATTCAATTTTTACACATTTCAGATATACATTTGGATAGTCCATTTCATCATATTCGTAATATTTTTCCAGAGTTGATGATAAAATGCCAAGAGGCGAGTAAAATATCTTTTCAATATTTGGTAACGTATGCTATTGAACAGCAGGTTGATATTGTGGTGATTGCAGGGGATAGTTTTAATAGTGTATATCCAAGTGTGTCTGCACAGTTATTTTTTAAGGAACAATTACAGCGATTAGTGGATCATCATATTCAAATTGTGCTATGCCATGGAAATCACGATTATGTACGTCTGCCTAAAATTGTTGCTTTGCCAGAGAAAGTGTATGTATTTGATGAACATGTTGAAACATTTGTTTTAACGACAAAATCTCAAGAAAAAGTAGCCTTTAGTGGTTTTAGTTATCATCATGTACATGTGCAAGATAGAAAAGTAACGCATTATCCAGTACGGTTTTCAAATGTTGATTACCACGTAGGTGTGTTACATGGTGCATTAGAAAGTATCGCAACAGAAAAGGGATTGTATGCACCTTTTTCTTTAAGTGAATTAAACAGTAAACACTATGATTATTGGGCATTAGGACATATTCATAAACGATCTATTTTACAAGAAAAGCCTCCTATTGTATATGCTGGTAATATTCAAGGATTAAATTGCAAAGAAACAGGAAAAAAGGGAGCATATCTTGTGACTTTAGACAAAGGCAAAGAGGCAGTACTTGAATTTATTCCTGCGGAAACAATTTTATGGGAACATGTGACACTTTCGTTATCTGAATGCTCTACTGTAGAAGATGTGCAATCTTTACTAAAAAAAGAGGAAATAACATCTTCACAGCAAACAAAAATTATATCGATCGACTTCATAGAGCATGCACATATTCCAGAAGAATTACGACAATTTTTACAAACAGATGAGGCATTACAAGTGTTATCACAAAACGCTATGTATATATATCGTTTAACATTTTTATCATCCCATACACATACATTAAATTTAAATGTATCCATGGAGAAAAAATGGGGGAACATACAACAATATGGTGTTGAAAATAAAGAGTATCAGACGGCTCTGCAATCATTGTTTAAAAATACAACGATAAGAACGCTCTTTCCTGATTTATTACATGATGATGTCTTTAAAGAAGAAGTTTTCTCAAAAGCAATAAATACTGTTGAACAGCAGATAAATCATTAAAGAGAAAGGAGGTAATTCATGCGTCTGTCAAAATTACATATATATGGATATGGGAAATGGAGTAATAAAATCATTGATTTAACGGAAGATTTGGTGGTTTTTACAGGTCATAATGAAGCGGGTAAGTCCACTTTACAATCGTTTATTAAGAGTATTTTATTTGGATTTCCAACAGCACGTAAAAAGGATATTAACCAATATATTCCAAAAACAGATACGCAATATGGTGGACAAATTGTACTAGAAGATACCCAATATGGAACGGTTATTGTTGAACGAGTTAGACAGTTAAAAGGTTCAGCCAGTGGCATATTAACAATAAAAAATGAAAAAGGTGATACACTTCCAGATAATGTATTAGATGATATATTAGGGAATGTCACACAAGATATTTATGATAGTTTTTATGCACTACAATTATCTCATTTACAAGAGTTGACAAAAGTAGATGCCAATGATTTAAATCGTTATTTTTTAACGATTGGTACAAGTGGTAGTGATACATTGTATCAATTAAGAGATATGTGGCTATCTAAAGCACAAGGATTGTATAAACAATCTGGAAGCAATCCATTACTCAATCAAAAATTAACATTATTGAAAAAACTAGATGAAAAATTACAATATTTACAAAATCAACAAGAAACCTATGCACAATTATTAGCGGATAGACAAGACGTTTTATCTTCTAAAGAAGAATTATTTCAAAAAGAAACAGCATTGAAACAAGATATTCAATCCATTGAAAAAGGACTTGCACTATATGGCATATTAGTAGAATCTCAACAAATAGAATTAGAATATGGACAGTTTAAATCAGTTTCGATACCGGAGCATGCGAAAGAAACATTGCAGAAGATTGATGAACAAATCGCTTATTATGATAAACAGCTTGGGACATTAAAACAACGTACAGTGAGTGCAACACAAGAAGTTGATTTAACTTGGTACAAAGAACAGGCACATTTGATTAAACAGACCATTCAATTATTGCCAAAAATTGAACAGTTTATGCAAGTATTATTAAAGTCTGATTATGAAAAAAGTGTGAAAGAAGATGCTTTGTTATTAGAATGTCAACGTTTTGATATAGATAGACTACCAAATGAGGCTTACCAAAAAGATGATACATTTGAAATGCTGTGTCAAGAAGAGGAAGCTATTTCACAAGAAAGAATCCCTTTAGAAGAACAAATAAAAACTCTTAAACAACGTTTGTTAGATAAACAAGATCGACTAGAACAACTTAGAAAATCACCTATTTCTAGACTGAAACAAGAAAAACCAAGTGCGATATGGTGGATAAGTGCTTTGTTTGGATATATTTTGAGTATAATTGCCTTTGTTTTTATGCCTGTTTATATTGGTATATTAGTAGCCGTTTTAAGTAGTGGACTAATAGCATATTTTGCGGTAGAGCAACGGCATTATTATCAAGCAAAAAAAGAGCAGGATACAAAAAAATACTATATTAACGAACAAATAAAAGAAGAAGAACAGCGTCTAAATATAGAGGTAACAGCTTTAAAAGATTTACAGAATGAATTGCGTTTATTGCAAGATAAACAACAAATCTTTGAGAATAAAGCTATATCATTTAAACAAGCCTATGCTATACCTGAAGTACTTTCTTTGAAGCAGTTAAAATCTCTTGACTATGCATATGACTTAAAACATTCTCTTGAGAATATTCAAGCTCAACAAGATATGTATCATCAACAAGTTCAAAAATGGTTAGCTTCTTTTTCATTTTATGAACAACAGTATCCATTACTCGAAACAGATTTAGATGATGTGTCGCATTTAAGACAAGTATTAACAAATTTTAAAAAATATGTTGATACAATGAATATTGTCGTTGCAAAAGAGCATCAAAAATCAGAACAACAAAAGCAATTAGCTTATGATATAGCAACTTTAAATCAAGAAATCACACTTTTAAAAACGAATCGTCAGCATTTATTGGATGAAGTAGGTGTAAAAGATACAGCAAGTTTTTATGAAAAAGTCATGTTGTATGAAAAAGCAAAACGTTTTTTAGATAGACAAGTACTTTTACAAGAGCAATTACAATCTTCGACGGTGGATTTAAGTGTCTATGCAGATAAACAAGCTATTGAAGAAAATCTCCAACAAAAACAGGTATATTTAAACGACATAATACGTCAGCAAGCTGATGTTTATAAACAGTTGGCATCTGTTGAGGAGAGCATGAAGCGATTAGAAAAGGATGGGGAGTACACACAAGTTTTACAAGAATATACATCGTTAAAAGACGAGGTGTATGACTTGATGAGTGAGGTTGGAAGTTATTTGTTGTCAGCAAGATTCATTGAAATGTTGTTGAGTGTTGGTACTTCGGGACATTTAGATGATTTATTAGTTGAAGCTTCGAAACTATTTGCAAAGCTGACACATCAACGTTATGTTGCATTAACCTTTGATAAAGAAACAATTCGAGTGGTTAAGGCAAATAGCGATGTTTATTTATTACATGAATTATCGCAAGGAACTTTGGAACAATTATATGTTTCTCTACGATTTGCTTTTATTCGATATATTTCAAGCCGCTTATCCTTACCTGTTTTGATTGATGATAGTTTTGTGAATTTTGATAAAACAAGATTGACTGTTGTATACGAGTTATTAGAAGATTTGTCAAAAACAAATCAAGTCTTGTATTTCACATTTGATACAGATATAGAAAATCAATTAAAAGAAAAGGTACAAATAGAAAGATTACACGCATAGATGGGAGGAGTGTGTGATGACGAAAAAATTATATGATTATGTTGTTGGGGAAGACATGAATTTACCTGTTTTGATTAAAGCGGCAGATGTTCGTTTAACCAAAATGGATAAAGAATACATAGCTTTTACCTTTCAAGATAAAAGTGGACAAATGGATGCAAAATTTTGGGGAGCATCAAAAGAAGATATTGAGGCATTTCAAGTGGGTAAAGTTGTTTTATTGATAGGACAACGTGATGTCTATAAAAATACCCCCCAAATAAAAATAACAAGTTTAAAACTAGTAGAAAATGCTCGCGTGGAGCATTTTATGGAAAGAGCCCCTATGGATGTGTTAGAAATAGAAGAAGAAATGAATGTGGCTTTGTGTTGGATAGAAGACGCTATTATGGCACGTATTGTACGCTATATTTATCAAAAATATAAGCAAGTATTTTATGAATACCCGGCTGCTAAAAGACATCATCATGCTTTAGTCGGGGGATTGAGCTACCACACTTTGTCTATGCTTCGATTGGCAAAATCTGTATCAGAACAGTACCCAGAAATTAATTTATCATTATTAGCAGCAGGTGTTGTCCTACATGATATTGGTAAAGTTGTTGAATTATCAGGTAGTGTTGGAACAGACTATACATTAGAAGGAAATTTGATTGGGCATATTGTCATTATGTCAGATGAAATTACAAAAGCGTGTATTGAGTTAAATATTGATGATAAAAAAGAAAGTGTTCTATTATTAAAACATATTGTATTATCGCATCATGGTAAATTAGAATACGGCTCTCCAGTTGTACCTAAAATACTAGAAGCAGAAGTATTACATCATTTGGATATGTTAGATGCAACATTAAATATGATGACAAATGCTTTAGAGAAAACAGAAGCAGGGCAATATTCTGATAAAATCTATGGTTTAGATAATCGAATGTTTTATAAACCCAAATGATGCGTTGATAATATATCGAGTTAAAAAGAGTGAACTAGCAGCGACTAGTTCACTCTTTTTAGTATAAAGGAAGTATAAATAAAATTTGTTATAATCTAAATTACTGTGTATATCAAAGAAATAACTAAACAGATACAATACTGCTTTTTCTATATAGCTATACAGGAATAACATCGATGAAAAGATAGTTATTCTAAAAGGTTTAATCCCTTGATATGACTGTTTTTTGATGTTTTTATTTTATAGTAAATCTTCTTATGATACGCTTCAAGTTTAAGACATGTTTTGATAGTTACAAAAGGTAGCCTTTATATTAGTTGTTTTTTATCAATCCATAAAAATATTATCTGTAATACAATAAAAACACTTGTATAGGCAAAGATATATGGCATAATAGAGATTGAAAGCGTTGTAAGGAGGATTGTATCATGAAACGATTATTTGATATTGATCAATGGCATATTATTTCAAATAAATTAGAAAAAGAAGATAAACGTCTACAAGAAAGTTTGACGTCTATTGGAAATGGTTATATGGGTATGCGAGGTTTTTTTGAAGAGGGGTATTCAGGAGATACGCATTTAGGAACTTATATAGCTGGTGTGTGGTATCCAGATAAAACACGTGTTGGTTGGTGGAAAAATGGGTATCCGCAATATTTTGGGAAAGTCATTAATGCAACAAATTTTTTAGCTATAGATATTAGTATTAATGGTAAGCCTTTGGATTTAGCAGTGGATACTATTGAAGATTTTAGTTTAGATTTAAATATGAAAAATGGTGTATTAACACGTTCATTTACGCTAATAAGAGAGGATGCAAAAGTACGGTTTTCATTTGAACGTTTTTTGAGTATTGTGCAACAAGAATTGGCACTTATTTCTCTAAATATAGAGGTATTATCAGATAATGTAAACATAGATATAGCATCTAAATTAGTAGGTGATGTATGTAATGAAGACAGCAATTATGATGAACATTTTTGGGAAAGTGTTTCTTATGGTGTCGAGCCATTATATCTTCAAACGAAAACAACGCATAATCCATTTGAAGTACCTCGTTTTACAGTTTTAACAGCGATGAAAAATGAATGGTCTACCTCTTTTGCGACAGAATATGATGCGACTGATTTTTCTGCACATGAGATATGGCGAGGTATGTTGCATACTGGAAATACATTAAAGTTGATAAAATATGTGTCAGTTGTAACAAGTCGAGATGTTGCCGAAGAAAATCAGCTAGATGTATCTCAGGCTATTTTAGAAAAGGCAAGCCGAAAAGGATACAATGTATTAAAACAAGAACATGAACAAGCATGGAAAAAACGTTGGGAAAAAGCAGATGTGCAAATTTTTGGAGATGATGAGGCACAACAAGGCATTCGTTTTAATATTTTTCAACTATTTTCAACTTATTATGGAGAAGATTCACGATTGAATATTGGTCCAAAAGGATTTACTGGAGAAAAATATGGAGGGGCTACTTATTGGGATACAGAAGCCTATATTATGCCGATGTATTTATCAGTAGCAGATGAGCGTGTAACAGAAGAATTATTAGTGTATCGTTACAACCAATTAGACGGAGCGTATCATAATGCTGCACAACAAGGACTACAAGGTGCGTTGTATCCAATGGTAACATTTACCGGAATAGAGTGTCATAACGAGTGGGAAATTACATTTGAAGAAATTCATCGTAATGGAGCTATTGCTTGGGCAATTTATAACTACACCAATTATACAGGAAACACACAATATTTATTGAATAAAGGAATTGATGTTTTAGTTGGTATTTCAAGATTTTGGGCGGATAGAGTACATTATTCAAAACGGCATGAACAATATATGATACATGGTGTGACAGGTCCAAATGAGTACGAAAATAATGTGAATAATAACTATCATACAAATAATATAGCGAAGTGGACCTTGTCGTATACACTAGAAACAATAAATCAGTTGACACAAGATAAATACAACGCATTAGCATTGACGAAAGAAGAAATGAATAAATGGCAGGATATTGTCAATCGTATGTATTTACCTTATGACGAAACATTGGGTATTTATATCCAACACGATACATTTTTAGATAAAGATTTAACGCCAGTTTCTGAATTGAAACCAGAAGATAGACCTCTCAATCAAAAATGGTCATGGGATAAAATTTTACGTTCGCCATATATTAAACAAGCAGATGTTTTACAAAGTATTTATTTCTTTAATGATACATATACATTTGAGGAGAAAGAGCGTCATTTTAATTTTTATGAACCTTTAACGGTACATGAATCATCGCTTTCTCCATGTGTCCATGCTATTTTAGCTGCTGAATTAGGCAAAGAGAATAAAGCTGTTGAATTATATGCACGTACAGCACGCTTAGATTTAGACAATTATAATCATGATACAGAAGATGGGTTACATATTACGTCTATGAGCGGTAGTTGGTTATCCATTGTACAAGGCTTTGCTGGTATGCGTGTATATAAGAACATGTTAAGTTTTCATCCTTTTGTTCCGAAAAATTGGCAAGGCTATTGTTTTAACATTAACTTTAGACAACGATTATTACACATTTCTGTGGATAAAGAGTACATTACTGTTAAACGTGTTAAAGGAGATGCGCTATCTATTTGTATAAAAAATGAAATCGTTCGATTAGAAGATACTATACGTATTTTATTGTAGTTTGTTAAAGAAAGGGAAGTACAATGATAAAAGGACTTATTTTTGATTTAGATGGTGTCATTACAGATAGTGCAGAATATCATTATCAAGCGTGGAAAGCATTAGGGCAAGACTTAGGCATTCCATTTGATAGAGCATTTAATGAGCGATTAAAAGGAATTAGTCGTATGGAATCTCTTGAATTAATTTTAGAGCACGGTCATCAGTCGGAGCAGTATACACAAAAACAAAAGGAAATATTAGCCGATAAAAAGAATATACATTATTTATCTTTTGTTGAGAAGATGACAGAAAAAGATGTTCTACCAGGTATTCGCGATTTATTAAAAGAGGCAAAACAAAGACAATTAAAAATAGCATTGGCATCTGCTAGTAAAAATGGGCCGATGATTTTAAATCGTTTGGGTGTGCAGTCCTATTTTGATGTCATTGTTGACCCTTCGTCTTTAATACATGGTAAACCAAATCCAGAAATTTATATGAAAGGTGCAGATATGCTTGGATTGCAGCCAAGTGAGTGTATTGGATTAGAAGATGCACAAGCAGGTATAGAAGCGATACATCGTGCAGGGATGTTTGCTGTTGGCATTGGGGATTTCATTGTATTAAAAGAAGCAGATTATATCGTATCAGATACAAGTCAATTACAGTTAGATAAATTATTAGAAAATGCTAGAAAATGACTGAGAGAGGAAAAAAGAATGGAATTAGCATCTTTATATCATAGACCAGAAAGTGAATATGCTTATTTATATACAAAAGATACCATGCACATACGTTTTAGAGCCAAAAAAGATGATGTTAAAGATATCGTGATTTTTTATGGAGATCCGTATTTAATGAGTGAAACGATTGATGCATTACAAAATAAATCTATGAGAAAAATAGCTTCTACTAAGTTATATGATTATTTTCAAGTCAGTGTATGTGCCCCTCATAGACGTTTAGCATATTTATTTGTTGTGACTTCTGTGAATGATACACGGTACATTTATAGTGATAAAGGTGTGAATATTTATTCTGATAAAGGATTACAAACGATTTCTCATTATTTCAGATTGCCTTATTTTCATGAAAAAGACATGGTTAAAACACCTCAGTGGGTAAAGGAAACGGTTTGGTATCAAATTTTTCCAGAACGTTTTGCCAATGGTAATCCTGATTTATCTCCTCAAAATGTGCTATCTTGGGATAGTAAAGAACACCCTAGTCGTACCGATTTTTTTGGTGGGGATTTACAAGGTGTTTTGGATAACCTAGACTATTTAGAAGAACTTGGTGTCAACGGATTATATTTTTGTCCGATTTTTGAAGCGAGTACCAATCATAAATATGACACTATTGATTATATGCAAATTGATAGACATTTTGGTGATAAATCTTTGTTTAAAACATTGGTTGATACTGCTCATCAAAAAGGAATGAAAATTATGCTAGATGCAGTTTTTAATCATCTCGGTCATCACTCAAAACAATGGCAAGATGTTTTAACGCATCAAGAACACTCTAAATATAAAAATTGGTTTCATATTTTACGATTTCCAGTTGGACAAACAGAAATTATAGATATTGAAAATACAAAAGATTTAGAGTATGATACCTTTTCTTTTAGTGCCAATATGCCAAAGTTAAATACAGCTAATGAAGAGGTACAAAAATACTTATTAGATATCGCAACATATTGGATTCGTGAGTTTCACATTGATGCATGGCGATTAGATGTTGCCAATGAAGTAGATCATCATTTTTGGAAGAAATTTTATGAAGAAGCAGTTGCCTTAAATGAAGATTTTTATATTTTAGGAGAAATTTGGCACTCTGCTCAAGCGTGGTTAAATGGTGATGAATTTCATGCTGTGATGAATTATGCTTTTACAGATAGCATTAAAGAAGGTATTCTCACTAAAAAAATAGCACCAGAAGAGATGATAAGTCAACTTCAAGAGCAAATGATGATGTACCGCCAACAGACAAATGAAGTGATGTTCAACTTATTAGATTCCCATGATACACCTCGTGTATTAACTGTAGCAAAAGGAGATAAAAAGCGCGTGATGTGTGCTTTGGCATTTATGTTTATGCAATTTGGGACACCATGTTTGTATTATGGTACAGAAGTAGGAATGACGGGGGAAGGAGATCCAGATTGTCGTAAGCCAATGTGGTGGGATACAGCCAAACAGGATAAAAAAATGTTGAATTTTACCAAACAGTTAATTCACTTTAGAAAGAGTTACGCTGATGTATTAGGAACAGGAGATGTTCAGCTTACATGTGAACATCATCTTGTGACGATAACACGAACATGTGGAAAACGTATGCTAAAAGGTTATTTTAATTTAAGTGAAAATCAAATTGCTTTAGAATGCACGTCAGTTTTTTCAACACAAGAAAAAAAGGGTATCTTATCTCCTAATGAATGTACTATAGAATATGCTGTCTTTTAAAGGATTTATGTCAAAAGTGCATTTTTATGTACATCAAAACCGTTATTTAAACCATTACTTTCATGAAAAACAAAAAAGAAAAGTCTATGCAATCGTATTTTTGCGATTTATGATATAATAAAGCTATCTTAATTTTTGGAGGAAAAAGTATGAAACTAGTAGATAGAAAAGATGTTAACCAAGCACATACATGGGATATGAGCTTGTTGTATCAAACAGATGAAGCCTTTCGAACAGAGTTAAAAACATTTGAGAAAGATATTGAAACATTTAAAGAAACATTTGAAAATACATTAAACACAATCGAACAAATGGACTTAGGTGTGAAAGCGTACGAAGTGTTGCTTGAAAAACTTTATCGCTTATCTCACTATGCGGAATTACCAATGACAGTAGACCGTTTCAATGATACTGTTGTGGAAAATGCCACATTATTTGAAGCAGTTGCTTCTAAATTTGCAGCCTATACAAGTTTCTTTGAAACAGAATTATCTGGATTAAATGACGATATATTAGATACATTTGTTGCTGAAAAACGTTCAGATTTAGCGTATTTCTTTGAAAAAATTAAACGTGCAAAAAAACATACATTGTCTAAAGATGTTGAACAAATCATTGCAAGTTATGAAAGTCTACCGTCCTTTTATAACTTATACGAAGTGACAAAATTTGAAGATATGCAATTTGATTCGTTTGAAGTAGACGGAAAAACATACGAGAATAGTTATGTTTTATATGAAAACTTACATGAAATGGATAATAACACATCTGTGCGTCGCCAAGCAGCAAAAAGTTTCTATAAAACATTGCGTGCGTATCAAAATACAACAGCCAATGAATATATTTCACATATTAAACGTGAAAAAATGTTGGCAACAGCTCGTGGTTATGAAAGTGTGATTGACTATTTATTAGATAAACAAGATGGAAATCGTGATTTATATGACAGACAAATTCGTGTCATTATGCAAGAATTAGCACCACATATTCGTCGTTATATTAAACTTTTAGCAAGAGAACATGGTATTTCTGATATGCAATTTGCTGATTGTAAAATCAATTTAGACCCAGAATTTGAAGTAGATATGACAATCGAAGAATCTCGTGATTATTTGAAAAAAGCATTAGGCCTTTTAGGACAAGACTATGTGGCGATGATTGATGAGAGCTATGATAAACGTTGGACAGATTTCCCACAAAATATTGGAAAAAGTACGGGTGGATTTTGTGCAACTGTTAAAGATGTGGCAGCATTCATTCTATTATCATGGACAGGTAAAATGAATGAAGTATTTGTCTTAGCACATGAATTAGGACATGCATATCACTTCATGTCCACTGGTAAACACCAATCTATTTTAAATTTTGATTGTCCATTATATTTTGTTGAGGCACCATCAACATGTAATGAAGTTATTGTATCGAATTATCTATTAAGTACAAGTACAGATGCACGCTTTAAACGATGGGTTATTAGTAATATGATTAGTCGTACATATTTTCACAATATGGTAACGCACTACTTAGAAGCTGTATACCAAGATCGTGTATACAAAAAAGTTGACAATAACGATATGCTAACAGCAGATGTATTAAATCAAATCAAGAGAGAGGTTTTAGAAGAATTTTTTGGTGATAGTCTTGTTGTTAATGAAGGTGCTGAATTAACATGGATGCGTCAACCACATTATTACATGGGATTATACCCATACACTTACTCAGCAGGTTTAACAATTGGAACAGCTGTTGCCAATAAAATGAATGAACAAAGTCAAGTAGATGCATGGTTAAACACACTAACAAAAGGTAGCAGCATGTCTGCACTTGAATTAAGCCAATTAGGTGGTTGTGATGTATCAACAGAACAACCATTAAAAGAAGCGATTGCTTATGTTGGACATTTAGTTGATGAATTATACCGTTTAACAGATGAATTAAAATAAAACAGAAAACCAGAGTGAACCGATAGTTCACTCTGGTTTTGTGATATTAGGATAAAATTTATAGCCTATCAAAGAATTGTTATAAATAGTATTTTTGGTTTTTAGAACGCATAAAAAAACATTTATTATATGTGGATTTATTGTTAGAAATATGATTGTAATGGGGGTAGGGTGCATTTACACATTTTTCTTTAAGTTGTATAATTATCATACAGAAAACACTCCAGTATTTTTATTTATTTTGAGAAGGGGATATTTTATAAATAGTTGTTATATCGTTTTATATAAGTTATTGAGTTTTAAACGAATAGTTGGTTAAATAGAGGGTATGATATAAAAATAAAAAGTAAGGAATGTTTTCTGTATATCTATAGGGCGTATCTTTCCCTATCCTATAACCATACGAAAAAACACCAATTATTTTATGAAATAATTGGTGTTTTTTCTTATTTTTTCATTAAAGGGACAATATATTTTTTCATAGAAAAATATAGAATAGGTGCAATAATTGCTGTAATGGTTGAGGTAATGAATGTATTGGTCATACCGATAAGTGTGGCGATAAACGTCGTTCCATTTCCGATAATAAAGGCATTTGTGATATATTTTCGAGTGAAAATCACAATGATTTTAGTTAAGCCTGCAATAAAAGCTAGTAGTGTTACATTTGTTAATGTGTCTTTTTGGTGAAGTTGACGATAACAAATACCCAATACAGCAACAACAATTAAAGATTCTAGGACTGTAAAGACAACAGAGTTGGCATAGCCACTTAATAAGTCGAAAATACCAAAACCAACAGATGCAGCAATCATAGCACTTTTTGTTCCAAGAATAAAAAATGTCACTACAACAAGAGCATTTCCTAAGTGCACCATGACTTTTGGAGCAATTTCAATTCTAAATAAATAAGTACCAATAAAAATAATAGCAGCGAATAAAGCTGTTAAAATAAGTTGTTTAAATTCTTTATTTTTCATGCGAGTATCCTTTCAGTAATTGTATATGTTTAGATAAATTTGGTAGTTGTTTTTCAAAGACGATACCATAAAGTGTATTTTTTTTTGAAGATAGTGTATCATCTAAGCAGGCAATAATGAAATCGAGTGTCGTTTGTACAGCTTGATGAATAGGGATATGTTGAATTAGTAATGAGCTTATTAGTGCTGAGCAAATATCTCCAGTTCCTGAAAAATAATGTGGGATATACTTTGTATCGCAGTATCCATATACGCCGTGATGTAAATAGGCAACACCGATTTTACCTTGTTCAAAGGAGATACCTGTTAAAATCACAGTTTGTGTTTTTTCATTGGATAGAGCATGTAAAATATTTAAAATATCCTCTTGTGTATATTGGTCAGGAATTGGTTTATTCAATAATAGACAAGCTTCTGTTAAATTGGGTAAAATAATATCTGCTTTATCGCATAACGATTTCAATACCATTGGATAATCATGTGGAAATCCACTGTACAATTTACCATTATCTGCCATAACGGGATCTACAATTAGTAAGTCTGTATCTGGTAAATGGTCTAAAAATAGTTTGACTTGTTCTTTATGACCAAAATAACCAGTTAGAATAGCATCAAAAGTTAAGTCGATATTTTTTTTCCAGTGATGTAAAATGTCTTCTAAATCTGATGTTAATATGTGTTTATAAACATTTGGAAATCCTGTATGTGCAGAAAGTAAAACCGTAGGTAATAAATGCGTTTCAATCTGCGTTGTTGCTAAGATAGGTAGCGTAACAGAAATCGCCACTTTTCCAAGACAGGATAAATCATTTACAACGAGTAATTGTTTCATGAATTGCCCCTTTCTAATAAAGATGTTGATTTATTTTAACAAAGTTTATCACAAAAATCTAATGTTTTGGAGTATAATAAATTAAAAAGGTGACAAAGAAAGGAAGTTATCAAATATGTATGTAACAAGATTATTGAAAAAATATTTATTATTAGGAGAACAACCAATACTTCACGAAATGGCTCCTAATTTTAATGGCGTGACAAGTAAAGGTGATGCTATTTCTTTAGAACAATTAAAAGGAAAAGTGACGATTATTAGTGTTATTCCAAATATCAATACACCGGTTTGTGACATGCAAACAAGAGCATTTAATAAACAAGTTAGTGAATTAAACGATGTTACACTCGTTACAGTTGCGAAAAATACACCAGAAGAATTTAATAATTGGTGTGCATCAAAAGGTGTCGATATGATTATGTTACCAGATATTGAAAAAAACTTTGGTATGGCGTATGGTATTGTTATGGATGAATTAGACGTGTTGGCACGTTCTGTATTTGTCATTGATAAAGAAGGACGTTTGGCATATATAGAAATTGTGCCTAAAATGACACAAGAACCAGACTATGAAAAAGCTTTAGAGGTTGCTAAAGAGTTGGTAGGATAAATATGAAGAACAGACCATAGAGATTATTCTATGGTTTTTTCATATTCAATAGGATATCGTCTAGGATACTTTTTTTCATACATAAAATATGGTATGATTATAGATACAAAAAAAGAAAGTGATAATAGTTTATGATAAATGAAGAAACGTTTAAACGCATTAAACAATTAACCGAATTACAAGCAACAAGTGGATTTGAACATAATGTTAGAGAATATATGAAAACACAACTTGCACCATTAGTAGATAAAATCGAACAAGATGGTCTAGGTGGTGTTTTTGGTGTGAGAGAACATCAAGATAAACAGGCTCCTAGAGTGATGTTTGCTGCGCACATGGATGAAGTAGGTTTTATGGTGACACATATTACAGATAGAGGTTTGTTTAAAGTGACATCTTTGGGAGGTTGGAATCCTTATGTTGTTTCTGCACAACGCTTTACACTGCAAACAAAACAAGGTGATTATACCTGTGTTTCTTCATCAGTTCCTCCGCATTTATTAAGAGGTACAAACCAATCTGGAGATATCTCTATTGACAATATTTTATTTGATGCCGGATTTGAGTCTAAAGATGAAGCAATTGCTTATGGTGTAAGACCGGGAGATACGATTGTGCCAAAAGTTGAAACAGAATTATTGGCGAATAAAAAACGGATTGTATCAAAAGCATGGGATAATCGTTATGGATGTGCTGTATTATTAGATGCTCTTCAAACAGTAAAAGATGATACATTAAAAAGTACCATTATTGCTGGAGCAAATGTGCAAGAAGAAGTTGGCTTAAGAGGTGCAAAAGGGTCTACTGTTTTATGCCAACCGGATGTTTTTTTTGCGGTAGATTGTTCACCAGCAGATGATTTACAAACAACAAATGGTACATTTGGGCATCTTGGAAAAGGAACGTTATTACGTATTTTAGATCCCGGTTTTATTTTGTTAAAAGGAATGAAAGAGTATTTATTGGATACGGCTGAAACACATGGTATTCCATATCAATACTTTGTTTCTAAAGGTGGAACAGATGCTGGTGCAGCTCATCAAATGAATACAGGGATACCAAGCGCTGTGATTGGTGTTTGTGCAAGATATATTCATACACATCAAACAATTTTCGCTATTGAAGATTATGAGGCTGCTAAAGAAATGATCGTACACATTATGAGAACATTTGATAGCAGTACACTTGATACAATTAAACGAATGAATGGGTAAGGAGAATATGATGTTTTTAGCATTTTATAATAAAGAACATGTTGGAGATACGCTTTTATTAGTTCGTAAGGAAACAGATGAACCAGTAGACTTTGAACGTGTAGACGATGTGACACGTGTGTTTATCAAAGAAACAAATGAAACAGTAGCTTATAATATTTTCAATATATCTGAGAAAATGACACTTGAAGGGCATGGACAAGTCTTACTAAGAGATGATCAAGTTGTGATGTTGAATGAGCTATTATCTAAATATCAATGGGAAACTATTACCGTAGATAATACACCTAAATTTGTGATAGGACATGTGGATACATGTGTTGATCATACTGATTCAGATCATCTACATGTAACAACTGTGTCTGTTGGGCAAGATAAACCATTACAAATTGTATGTGGAGCACCTAATGTAGAAGTAGGACAACGTGTAGTTGTCGCAAAAGTTGGAGCAGTGATGCCAAGTGGCATGATTATTTGGGACGGAGAACTACGTGGTATTGCCAGTCAAGGTATGTTATGTTCTGCTAGGGAATTACAGTTACCAAATGCACCTGATAAAAGAGGTATTTTAGTGTTAGACGAGGGAATAGTTGGACAGCCTTTTCCTTTGGTGTAGGAGGAGAAAATGATTGATTTTCCAAATTATTTAATCCATAATGGGTATCCTAGATTAGAAAAGCGTCAAATGAAATCTGAAATCGTTCTATCAAAACCATTTCAGCATGTGCGAGATGAACAAGCAAAACAACGATATGAAAAGAAGCGTGACGACGAATTAAAGCAATTAGAAAAACGTCAATCACGTCCATTTGTGAGAAGTGAAGTGCCGTCTTTGTTAAAAGGTATGGAGAAAAAAACGCCAGTTGATTATAGAAGTCTTTATGGGCGTTTATCTGTTTCAGAGGAAGATTTGTTGCTCTTTGCAGAAAATAGTCGACAGTTATATCATGATTTGTCGAAGTTATCACAATTATTAGAAGAAGAAACACAGAGTCATCCAGACGTGAATAAAAAAGCAAAAAAAGTACAAAAACGTGGTTTAAATCGTTCTATAAATGGTATTTTAGAGCAAGAAAATCGTGATATAGCGTATTTATCGAACCGTGTAGAAAGAGAGAATATATATGACTGAAGAGAAAATTTATCATTTCACGGGGATAAAAGGATCTGGAATGAGTGCTCTTGCACTCGTTTTAAATGGAAAAGGGAAAAAAGTTCAAGGTAGTGATAAAACAGAATATTTCTTCACACAAAAAGGATTGGAAGACCAACGTATTCCGTTATATGATTTTTTACAGGCAACCTTAGACAATCAACATATAGTTATTGCTGGAAATGCGTATACGGATGATCATGAAGAATTGGTACAAGCAAGAGAAAATGGAGCGGAAGTCATTCGTTATCATACATTTTTGGGAGATTTGATTAACCAATATACGAGTGTTGCGATAACTGGTTCTCATGGAAAAACAACTACAACTGGATTATTATCTCATGTTTTAAAAACATTGAAACCAACAAGTTATTTAATTGGAGATGGTACAGGTTTTGGAGCAAATGATGCAGAATATTTTGTGTTAGAAGCATGTGAATATCGTCGTCATTTTTTGGCATATCATCCAGATTATGCCATTATGACAAATGTGGATTTCGATCATCCTGATTATTATAAAAATATTGATGATGTATTTTCTGCATTTGAAGCATTTGCCAAGCAAGTAAAAAAAATAGTCGTTGCATGTGGCGATGATGCTTATTTACCACGTTTAAAATCATTAGGTAATGTCATGTACTATGGATTTAAAGAAACTAATGATTTTATAGCGAGAAATATTGAACGTGCACAAGACGGGTCAAAGTTTGATGTGTATGTCAAAGAGCAATTTTATGGAACGTTCCACATTCCAACGTATGGATTGCACAATGTTTTAAATGCATTAGGTGTGATTTCATTATGTTATTTAGAAGGTTTTAAAGCAGAAGATGTGGCAAAAGCTTTATTAACATTTTCTGGTGTAAAACGTCGTTTTTCAGAAAAAATTGTGGGTAGTATGACTATTATTGACGACTATGCACATCATCCATCTGAAATTGCCGCGACACTAGATGCTGTGCATCAAAAATATCCAGATAAAGAAGTGATTGCGGTATTTCAGCCACATACGTTTACACGTACCGTTGCACTTTTAGAACAATTCGCTCATGTTTTATCAACAGCAGATAAAGTTTATTTATGTGATATTTTTGCCTCTGCACGAGAAACAGTTGGCGATGTTACTGTTCAAGATTTAGCAGATAAAATTACAAAAGATGTCCAAATTTTGCATAAAAACAATTTATCTTTGTTATTAGATTATAAAGATGCAGTTATTGTTTTTATGGGAGCAGGCGATATTAACAAAATTGCGAATGATTATACGAATTTATTAGGTCAATTACAATTAAATAAAAATTAAACATTTAAAATATACGGTACCGTTATATGTATACGGTACTGTTTCTTTATAGAAGGGAGACAACAATGTCAAAGAATAAATTACTGTTAATTGATGGAAGTAGTTTAGCTTTTCGTGCATTTTATGGACTATCTTATTTAGATAAATTTAAAACAAAAACAGGACTACATACAAATGCTCTATATGCTTTTCATACGATGCTCGATAGTATGATGAAAAGAGAAGAAGCCACACATATATTGGTTGCATTTGATGCAGGTAAAACAACATTTAGAACAGAGATGTTCACAGAATATAAAGGTGGGCGTGATAAAATGCCTGAAGAAATGGCTGAACAATGGCCATATTTTCGTGTAATGCTCGATGCCTTGGGTATCAAACATTATGAGTTATTGAATTATGAAGCAGACGATATTATTGGAACACTTGCGTCAATGGGTGAACAGGAAAATTTTGAAGTTGTTGTCGTTTCTGGAGATAGAGATTTAATCCAACTAACAAGTGAGCATATTCGTGTGGATATTACTAAAAAAGGTTCGGAAGTATATGCCTATACGCCTCAAGTTGTGATGAATGATATGGGAATTACACCGAAACAGTTGATTGATGTAAAGGGCTTAATGGGTGATTCTTCGGATAATTATCCGGGTGTTACAAAAGTTGGTGAAAAAACAGCATTAAAACTCATTCAAGAATATGGTAGTGTTGAAGGTGTATATGATCATGTACAGGACATGAAGACCAGTAAGTTAAAAGAAAACTTGATTACAGATAAAGAAAATGCTTTTTTAAGTAAAAATTTAGCACGTATTTTAACTGATGCACCGATTGATGTTACGTTAGACGACACTTTATATCGTGGGAAAAATATTCCTGCTTTAGAAAAGTTTTATAAAGAAATGGAATTTAAACAATTTTTAAGTCAATTAGATGTGCAAGAAGAAAAAATTGATATTGTTGATAGTGCTTATGAATTTGTAGAAGAAGTTACATCGGATATGGTTTCACAAGACGGTGTTTTTTATATTGAGCTACTGGAGGAAAATTATCATACCGGTACACCAGTAGGAATTGCTTGGTCAAATCAAGGTCGTATTTATGTGTCGCGATGGGAAACATTATTAGCGTCCTCTTTACTACAAAACTGGTTAATGAGTTCACATCCAAAAATCGTATTTGATCGTAAAAAAACAGAAGTAATGTTAAGAAGATATGGATTAAACATTGATTGTATGGCTTTTGATATTTTATTAGCAGCTTATTTATTAAATACAAATTTAACAAATTCGGATATTTCTCAAGTTGCATCGGAATATTACCATACAAGTGTTAAAAGTGATGAAGTTGTTTATGGAAAAGGTGTTAAATTAGCTATTCCAGAACCAATAATTTGGCAACAGCATTTGGCTCAAAAAGTAGATGCACTACAAGCATTGTATCCAATTTTTGATACATTATTAAAAGAACAATCATTGGATGCGTTATATTATGATATGGAAATGCCTTTAGCACATGTACTGGCTCAGATGGAATGTTTAGGGATTAAAGTGAATGATACGACTTTGTTGGATATGAAAGATATATTAGAAGAACGTATCGTTACTTTAGAACAAGAAATTTATGACTTGGCGGGAGAAGTATTTAATATTAATTCACCTAAAAAACTTGGTGAAATCCTTTTTGAAAAACTTGGTCTACCAGCTAGCAAAAAAACAAAAACTGGTTATTCAACAGCGGTTGATGTATTAGAAAAATTATTGTACGTACCAATTGTTGAGAAAATTTTGGATTATCGTCAAATTACAAAATTGAAATCAACGTATGTGGAAGGCTTATTGAAATATATTTCGGATGTGGATCAAAAAGTTCATACACGTTTTGTTCAAACCTTAACACAAACAGGACGCTTAAGTTCAACCGACCCTAATTTACAAAATATTCCCGTCCGTATGGAAGAGGGACGACGTATTCGTAAAGCTTTTGTACCTAGCCATCCAAACTGGAAATTATTATCGGCAGATTATTCACAAATTGAATTGCGTGTGCTCGCACATATTGCTGATGATGAACATATGAAAGAGGCTTTTGTATCTGATGAGGATATTCATACAAGTACGGCGATGAGAGTGTTTGGGGTTGCAAGAGAAGAGGTTGACGATGCCATGAGGCGTCAAGCAAAAGCAGTTAATTTTGGTATTGTTTATGGGATAAGCGATTATGGATTATCTCAAAATTTAAATATTACAAGAAAAGCAGCTAAAGAATTTATAGATCGTTATTTTGAAAAATATCCAAATATACAAAAATATATGCATGATATTGTTGCTTTGGCAAAAAAACAAGGGTATGTAGAAACATTAAATCATAGACGTCGTTATTTACCGGATTTATCGTCTAGTAATTTTAATATTCGTTCATTTGCTGAACGTACAGCAATGAATACGCCTATTCAAGGAAGTGCTGCCGATATTATTAAAATAGCGATGATACGAATGGCACATGAAATGGAGAAACGACATGTTCAGTCAAGAATGCTGTTACAAGTACATGATGAGTTGATTTTTGAAGTGCCTGAAGAGGAAATTGAAATCATGCAAAAACTTGTGAAAGAGGTCATGGAGAACGCTGTGTCATTATCTGTTCCGTTGAAAGTGGATTGTGAAATAGGGGACACATGGTATGATGCGAAATAAATGAGAAAAAAATGATAAAACATATTGACATTTCTCATTGTATACGTTATAGTGATGTTAATTTCATAGATAAACGTTGAAAAGATAAGTAAAAGCATGATGCATATTAAAGAGAGCTTTTGGTTGATGAAAAAAAGCAATGATAGTGCTTCGAAAATGGTCTTGGAGTAAGATATATCTAATAGGTATATCCGTCATGTGTACGATATAACACAACAGTATGATTGTACTGGTAAAGGTGTGTGTTGTAAAGCATACATGAACGTAGAGTGGTAACGCGATAATCCGCCTCTAGTATTTTAAAATACTAGAGGCTTTTTGTTTATCTGACATGAAATAAGTGTATGTAAGAGGTGATGATAGTCTGATACATTAGAAGAGATTGAAACATGGGAAAAAGACTTGTTATAAAAAAGAGGCCAAAGCTGACCTCTTGTATTTATTTCATATCTTTTGAGCTAACCATAATGTCGTCAATTAAACCGTACTCTTTTGCTTCTTGTGCGGTTAACCAATTATCACGATCAGTGTCTTTTGCGATTTTTGTTATTTTTTGACCTGTATTTTTTGCTAAAATTTTATTTAAACGTTCACGTGTAAATAAAATATGTTTTGCAGCAATTTCGATTTCTGTTGCTTGACCTTGAGCACCACCTAATGGCTGGTGAATCATAATTTCTGCATTTGGTAATGCATAACGTTTACCTTTTGCACCAGATGAAGATAAAAAACTTCCCATAGAAGCTGCTAAACCAATGACAATGGTTTGCACATCTGCTTTAATAAAGTTCATTGTATCATAAATGGCTAAACCGGCTGATACGCTTCCTCCTGGTGAGTTGATATATAAATAAATATCTTTTTCAGGGTCTTGTGCTTCTAAAAATAGTAATTGTGCAATAACAGAGTTTGCTACATCATCATCAATAGGGCCACTCAACATAATAATACGGTCTTTCAAAAGTCTTGAATAAATATCGTAAGCACGCTCGCCACGTGATGATTGTTCAATAACAGTAGGCACTAAATTCATTTCTTTCCTCCAAAGATTGTTTTTACTTAGTATAAAAGTATCTTGCGGGTTAGTAAAGTAAAATGTCTTTTATAAATTATTAGAATAGAAAAAGGAGAATATATTATGATAAAACAAATTAAAAAAAGTTTCACAGTTGCTTTAGCAGCATGTTTATTAGGAGCTTGTGGACAAGCTCCACAAATACAAAGTAATCAAGAATCAACAACAAAAGAACCGACAAAAGTAAAAATTGCAGTTGTCGGTAGTCCATCACACGATATTTGGAATTTTGTCGCTGAAAAAGCTAAAAAAGAAAATATTGATTTAGAAGTTATTGAAATGAATGATTATGTTCAACCAAATGTGGCACTATCAGAAGGGTCTATTGATTTGAATGCATATCAACATCGTGCATATTTAAAACAATGGAATACAGAGCATAAAGACGATTTAAAAGAAATAGGTTTAACCATTATTACACCACTATATTTCTTCTCTAATAAAGTAAAATCATTAAGTGATTTACCTGAGGGTGCTAAAGTTGCTATTCCAAAAGAAGTAGCTATTCAAGGTCGTGCGTTAGTTGCCTTACAAACAGCAGGTGTTATTAAATTAAAAGATGGTGGTAGTACAAAATCTTCTTTAACAGATATTGAAAGTAATCCAAAAAATATTGAGTTTTTAGAAGTTGAATCTGCCCAAGCAGTGCGTACATTAGATGATGTACACGCAGCAACAATTGGAGGTTCTTTTGCAACAGATGCAGGTCTATCTATTAAAGACAATATTTTCACAGATGCAGATTATTTAGATACAATTCCAGCAGACCGTTACAATATTATTGCAGCAAAAGAAAAAAATGCAGATAATCCTGTTTATAAAAAAATTGTGGAATTATTCCAATCTGATGATGTTGTTGAGAAAATGAATGAAGTAGCACCAGGTCAATATTATCCCGTTTGGAAAACAAATAAATAGTTTTAAAGTATAAAAAATATGTGAAACACCACTTGAGTGTCTTGAATACTCAAGTGGTGCTTATTTTTAAAATGTGCTATGCTTAGTGTAAGAAAGGTGGATTATTTATGGCAGAAAAATTATTTTCATTAGCACTTGAATTACAAAGTTTAGCACAAGCAGGCTTATTTTATGGAAAAGATATTTTTGATTTAGAAAGATATGAGCGTATTAAAGATATTTCTCTAGAAATTTTATCAAATAAAACGTCTTATTCTTTAGAAAGAGTAAGTGATTTATTTTTAACAGAAAAAGGTTATCAAACACCTAAAGTAGATGTGCGTTCAGCTGTTTTTCAAGAGGATACTATTTTATTAGTTCAAGAGAAAACAGGTCTGTGGTCTTTACCGGGCGGGTGGTGCGATATTTTATTAACGCCTACTGAAAATGCCATAAAAGAAGTAAAAGAAGAGGCAGGATTGGATGTGAAGATAGATAAGTTGGTTGCCGTTTTAGACATGGCAAAACATCATCAAAAGAAGAATATTTTTAGTGTTTATAAATTCTTTTTTACGTGTGAGGTATTAGGAGGGGAGTTTATAAGTAACAGTGAAACATTAGCTAGTCGCTATTTTAAGTTAACAGAATTACCAGAACTGGCTGAGTCAAAGACGACAGTTAAAGAAATTGAGATGTGTTTTGATGCTTATCAAAATAGTGATTGGAAAGTAGTTGTTGATTGATTATCACATATTGATTTAAAGAGTATAATATAAAGGACCTCGAAGCATTTACTTCGAGGTCCTTTTGTTTTATTCGTATAGTGCATTGACACGTGCTTGTACAGCCTCATCACTTAAATATTCTTCATAAGTGGTAGATAATCTATCGACAACACCATTTGGAGAAACTTCAATAATACGATTTGCAATTGTATTGATAAATTCGTAGTCATGTGATGTAAATAGAAGAGAACCTTTAAAGGCAATCATACCGTCATTTAAAGCAGTAATAGATTCTAAGTCTAAGTGATTTGTTGGGTCATCTAAAATCAATACATTTGATTTTGATAGCATCATTTTTGATAACATACAACGTACTTTTTCTCCCCCGGATAAGACGTTTACTTCCTTCATTACGTCCTCACCAGAGAAGAGCATGCGACCTAAGAAACTACGTAGGAATGTATTATCGCTTTCTTCTTGTGGAGCGTATTGACGTAGCCACTCTAAAATAGATAAGTTTGAGCTAAATTCTTCCGTTGTATCTTTTGGTAAGTAAGCGCGGCTTGTTGTGACACCCCATTTGAATGTACCACTATCTGCTTCCATTTCACCCGTTAAAATTTTAAATAATGTTGTTGTCGTAATATCTTTTCTACTTAAAAAGGCAACTTTATCGTCTTTTGATAAGGTGAATGAAATATTATCCAATACTTTTTCGCCATCAATCGTTTTTGATAAGTTTTCAACAATCAATAAGTCATTTCCGATTTCACGATCAATCGTAAAGCCAACAAAAGGATACTTACGAGAAGACGGTTGAATATCGTCCAGTGTAATTTTTTCCAACATTTTTTTACGAGAAGTTGCTTGCTTGGATTTAGAGGCATTTGCACTAAAGCGTGCAATAAAGTCTTGTAATTCTTTAATTTTTTCTTCTTTTTTCGCATTCGCATCAGCAGCTAATTTTGCGGCTAATTGACTTGATTTTAACCAGAAATCATAGTTTCCGACATATAGTTGGATTTTGCCGAAATCAACGTCAGCCATATGTGTGCATACGACATTTAAAAAGTGACGGTCATGAGAAACGACAATAACAGTATTGGGAAAGTCTAATAAAAAGTCGGACAACCAGTCAATAGATGCTTTATCCAAACCATTGGTTGGCTCGTCTAGTAATAAGACATCAGGTTGACCAAATAATGCTTGTGCCAATAAGACTTTTACTTTCTGAGGTTCAATTAACTCAGCCATTTTTTTATTGTGTAAATCTTCTGTAATACCTAATCCTTGTAGGAGAATAGACGCATCACTTTCAGCTTCCCATCCATTTAATTCAGCAAATTCGCCTTCTAATTCACCAGCACGAACACCGTCTTCTTCTGAAAAATCTTCCTTTGCATATAAGGCATCTTTTTCTTTCATAATATCATATAGACGTTTATTTCCCATAATGACGGTTTCTAAAACATCGTATTCTTCAAAGCCGTAGTGATTTTGGCTTAAAACTGATAGTCGCTCATGTGGGTCTAAAAAGACATCACCTGTTGTTGCTTGAATTTCTCCTGATAAAATTTTTAAGAATGTTGATTTTCCTGCACCATTCGCACCAATAACCCCATAACAGTTACCAGGTGTAAAAGTGATATTTACGTTATCAAATAATTTGCGATCTGAAAATAGTAAACTAACGTTTGATACTGTAAGCAAATTTTTTACCTCATTTCATTATAAATTCTTGCCTATTTTATCATATATAGACTCAAAAGTTAAATATAGTCCTTTAAAGTATTCAATAATTTTTCTGTTGTATCAACGACTTTTCCATTTAATTTCACAAGACCTACTGTATATAGATTGATGTATGAAAATTGCGATTCAGCAATATCTTGTAATGCATCTAATTTTTGTTGATTTATTGCCCCTTGCTGACGGCTATCTGTGTATAAGGCAATAATTGGAATGCCTGCTTGATAAGCAACACCGATTTCACTTGCCACACCAACATCAATGCTTGCACCGTCTAAAACAGCAACCATAATATTGCTGCTTAATAATTGTTCTGTATCAACTTTAGCAATTAGCTTAGAATCGGCGTACGCACTTTTATCGTTAATGTCTGCTTGTTCTTGTGGTAAATAAATATCTAGTGTTGGAAATTGTTGGCGAATTAAACTTACCACATAGCGATTGTATTGTTGTTCCATTTCTGAAAATAAAGGACTAGCAAAATAAATTTTTGTCATATTTGTTTCCTCCAGTGTTATCATTTATAGATATTTTAAAGTCATCAAAAAGTCTATTTCCATCTCTCATTGATGATGTATTACGTATAGCATAATGTAAAAAGTCTTTATTATCAACTAATTAGAGTAGATAATAACTGGATTTTTGTTAATCAATATAGAAGAACAAAAAACAGCTCTTTATATTACGATTTTGTTACAAAAATAACAGAAAGATATAAAAATAATACATTTTAAAGACAGAATGAGTTTAAATGTAATTTTTTAGTAACATAAATGTATTCTTGCTTTGATAGAATGAGATTAAGTAAAGGAGTGACCTATGTTAAAAAGAAAATCAAGACGATTTTTCTTGTTCATTGGATTTTCTTTTTTTGTAAGCAGTCTTTATATAGCTTATGCTCAAGAAGATGCTTCAAAAGAGCAGATTGAAAAGCAATCAAAAGATATAGAAATACAAATTGAATCGCTTGTGACTTCACTACAAGAAAAGCAAAATAAAGTTTCTCAGTTAACTGAAGACATTGAAACAAGTAAAAAACTATATCGAGAAACGGAAAGAAAAATTATTGATCAGGAAAAAATCGTTGAATCAAGAAGGTTACAAGCGAAAGATAGACTAAGAGAAATACAAATTCGAGATGAAGTCAATGATATTTTGTATATTTTGTTATCTTCTGAGAGTATTACTGATTTTTTTGAACGGTATCATTTAATGGCACAGTTACAAGATGCGGCGAATAGTCGTTTGACGTCTGCACAACAATCTTTTAAAGACTTACAACGTTTAAAAGCGGAGCATAAAGATCAAATTATTCAATTAAATGCTCAAAAGAAAGAGTTGGAAGAAGAAACGGTACGCTTAAGCGAACAAAAAGAAGTTCTGTCAGAAAAAATTGCTAGTAATAGCGATTATTTAGATAAATTGGCAGAAGAAAAATATCGTAAACAACTTGAATTAACTGAAATGTTTGAAAAAATGATGCAAGAACAAAAACAAGTGACTGTTGCACAAGTGACAACACAATCTGTACAGGAGAATAAAGAAAAACCAGCAGAAACAACGACACAAACGCAACAAACAACACAAGTATCGACAGCAGAAAATACCTTTGTCGGTCGAACGTTGACAGTACATGCAACGGCTTATTCTTATAATGAACCAGGATTAACACATCATACGAAAATGGGAATTGATTTACGTATCAATCCTAAAGTAATTGCTGTTGATCCAAGTGTTATTCCATTAGGATCTTATGTTTATATTCCAAACTTTGGTGTTTATTTAGCAGCCGACGTTGGAAGTGCAATTAAAGGAAATAAAATCGATATTCATATGGTCAGTGTTGAGGATGCTATAAAATTTGGCAGACAAAATATAACTGTGACTATTTTAAAAGATAAACCTTAAGAAACTGATGATTGAAAACCACATTTGTCAAAAATGTGGTTTTTTTGCATATATAATTAGTAGGAGGGGAAAATGCTTATTGCGAAAAATCATCGACATCACTATTGCCAAGCAAAACTGGCAACTAAAGAAGAGGACTATTATTGTCCAAGTTGTTTACAAGAAGTAGTATTAAAAATTGGTAAAGTAAAAACACCCTATTTTGCACATAAAAAAGTATGCTCACAAAACTTGTTTAGTGAAGGGGAAACGATAGAGCATGTACAAGGTAAGCAGTATTTATACGATTTGTTGTCTAAGCATAGTTGTTGTCCAGTACTAGAGCCGTATATCAAAACCTTAAAACAAAGACCAGATATTTTATTTTTTTATAAGCATCAACAATATGTGATTGAATTTCAATGTAGTTTTATCTCAAGTGAAAAAATACGTCAACGAACAGAAGGATATGTTAAAGAGGGATATCATGTTATTTGGATTGTAGGGAGAAAATTGTTTTTATCTCATAATCTTTTTTTCGCTCAAACCACACCTGTATTAAGTTTATTTCATTTAAATACTCAAACAAAAAAATTATATCAAAAAACAGTAGGCTATACACATGCTATTACTCTTGTTGATTTATTAAGTAATCAGTCAAAACGGTATCAATTAAATGTTCGACAAACACCAAATCAGTATAGTAAAAGATGTCTGTCAAAAGCATGTTTACGTTATTTATATGAGAGGCGTATTGCTGTATGCTATTTACCGTCGGTATTATTCATACAAAAAAAGCATTATTTAGGATTGGCTACTTCTTTTATCGAGGTTCTTATTTATGTTTTTTGTAAAATTCAAAAAGATAAAAAAGTAACATTTTATATTCTTTTTCAATATTTAGTGTGGCTTGTTAAGCATGATATTATTCGTTTAAAAGAAATGCCTTTAATTGATAAACATACATTTATTTATCAGTTTATGTATGATGCATTATTTGTATTGGAAAAAATAAATTGTATTACTTGTATGCAAGATAGTGTCTTTATCAAAAAACAGTGAAAAATTTTCTTTGTTTAAATTTAATAATTGCCATTATGATGAAAATCTACTATGATAGAGTTATCATATATTTTGGAGGTCATTTTATGACAAAATTACTTGTTTTTGGGCACCAAAATCCAGATACAGATACAATTTCATCTGCGATTGCCTATGCATATTTATTAACACAAAAAAATCATGAAGCAGAACCAGTTGCTTTAGGAAACCCAAATGAAGAAACACAATTTGCTTTAGAATATTTTGGTGTGAAAGCGCCACGTGTGGTAGAAACAGTATCTAATGAAGTGGATACGGTTGCCTTGGTTGACCACAATGAAGCACAACAAAGTGTCAAAGACTTAAAAGATGTAACAGTATTTTCTGTTGTGGATCATCATCGTATTGCCAATTTTGAAACAGCAAATCCATTGTATTACCGTGCTGAACCAGTAGGCTGTACAGCTACTATTTTGTATAAATTATTTAAAGAAGATGGTATTGAGATTCCATCTCACATTGCTGGATTGATGTTGTCGGCAATTATTTCAGATACATTATTATTTAAATCACCAACATGCACACAAGAAGATATTGATGTTGCACATGAATTAGCGGCATTATCAAAAGTAGATGTTAATGTATATGGTTTAAATTTATTAAAAGCAGGAACAAATTTATCAAGCAAAACCATTGAAGAATTATTAAACTTAGATGCAAAATCATTCCCTATGGGAAGTACAACAGTACGTATTGCACAAGTGAACACAGTTGATGAAAATGAATTATTAGTGAAACAAGATGTATTAGAAGCAGCAATGGATAAAGAAAATAAAGAAAATGACTATGATTTATTTGTTTTAGTAATCACAAATATTTTAACAAGTAATTCAGTTGTTGTTGTTTCAGGAGAACCACAGGAAGCTGTTGAAAAAGCGTTCAATGTAACATTAGCAAACCATACTGCTGTATTAGAAGGTGTCGTATCACGTAAAAAACAAGTTGTCCCAGCTTTAACAGAAGTTTTAGGATAATAGGTTTGATGTTTTATTGATACTCGTTATCGATAGAGATAATATCGTGTGTTGGGGAGTGAGCAAAAAATGCTCACTCCCCATATTATAAAAATGGTATAACAAAGGAGAACGGGTTTGAACGTTGAAAAATTATCAAAGAGATTAGAGTTAGTTGCCAACGCTGTGCCAAAAGATGCAAGAGTAGCAGATATAGGTTCCGATCATGCTTATTTACCTTGTTATTTAGCGTTAAATGAGCAGATTACGTATGCTGTGGCTGGAGAAGTTGTTGACGGACCTTTTCAATCAGCGTGTCTACATGTGAAAGAACAAGGTTTAGAAGAGAAAGTATTTGTTCGTTTAGCAGACGGTTTAGATGCTATTGAAGAACTCGACAAGATTGATACAGTAACTATTTGTGGTATGGGTGGCGATTTGATTTCTAAAATTTTAGAACGTGGTTATATAAAAGGGCAATTAAAAACAGTAAATACTCTTATTTTACAGCCAAATATAGGGGAACAGCATGTCAGAAAATGGTTAATGGCACATCAATACAAAATTATTGAAGAATATATTATAGAAGAAAACAAAAAAATTTATGAAGTTATTGTGGCGACGGTATCAAAAGATGATATAGAGTACTCGTTAGAGCAATTACAATTTGGGGTATTTTTACCAGATCGTAAAGAAACAGCTTTTGTACAAAAGTGGATGTTAGAATTGGATAAATATGAATCAGTTATAAAACAATTAAAGCAAGCAAAAACAGATGAGTCAGAGAAAATTTTATTGTTTAGAGAAAAGCAACGTGTCATTAAGGAGATGTTAGGTAATGCCCACAGTAAGTGAAGTGATAGAGGTTATTGAAACATTAGCACCACGTTATTTAGCTGAGAGTTGGGATAATGTGGGGCTACAAATCGGAAGAAGAGATGTAAAGGTAAAAGGGATTTTATTTACTTTAGATGTCACAATTGAAGTTGTGGAGGAAGCCATAGGTAAAGGTGCCAATTTAATAATTGCACATCATCCGATTATTTTTAAAGGTGTCAAATCTATTTGTTCGGATAACGATAAAGGGATGCTCTATTTAAAATTGATAGAGCAGGGTATCAATGTTTATGTTGCACATACCAATTTAGATAATGCCAATGGAGGCATGAATGATTGGTTAGCACAGTCATTAGGATTGCAGAATATTTGTGTGATGGATGTCATTGGCACATTGGAAAATGGACAAGAGTATGGTACTGGTCGTGTCGGAATGTTCGAAAATCCAATGACATTGGAAGAATTAGGCAATCTTGTAAATGATGTGTATATCACACATGGTGTACGTTTTGTCGGTGACAAAAAAACACGTATTCAAAAAGTTGCATTATGTGGAGGCTCAGCCATGGATTATTATGAAAGTGCCCTTAAACATAAAGCAGATGTATATATTACAGGTGATATTAAATATCATCAAGCCCAAGATTTATTAGCAGAGGGACTTGTAGCGATTGATGCTGGGCATTATATTGAAAGTATTTGTAAAGATAAATTATTTGCTATCTATAAAGAATGGGTTAAAATGAATGAGTATGATATACCATTATATATTTCACAAGTGAATACAGACCCATTTGTATTTTAGAAAGAAGGAAAAAAGATGACAGAAAAATTAGTTGAACGTTTTGTAACATATATTAAGTTTGATACGCAATCAGATGCATATAGTCAAACAGTTCCGTCTACACAAAATCAAGTAGAGTTTTCAAAAACAGTGTTAATGCCAGAACTAGAAGCATTAGGCTTGTCAGATGTTAAATATCATGAAAGTAATGGATTTGTGACGGCTTTATTACCAAGCAATACAACTAAAAAAGTGTCAACAATCGGCTTTTTAGCCCATGTTGATACAGCAGACTTTAATGGAAAAAATATCAATCCACAATTTCATCCAAACTATCATGGAGAAGATATTGTATTAAATGCAGAAGAAAATATTGTTTTGCGTGTATCAGAGTTTCCAAACTTGGCAAACTATAAAGGACAAACATTGATTACAACAGACGGTACAACATTATTAGGTGCTGATGATAAAGCAGGTATTGCTGAAATTGTCACAGCGGTTGATTATTTATTACAACATCCTGAAATTGAGCATGGAGATATTAAAATTGCATTTGGTCCAGATGAAGAAATTGGTCGTGGTGCTGATTTGTTTGATGTAGCTGACTTTGCAGCCGATTTTGCCTATACAATGGACGGTAGTCGTGTTGGTGAATTGGAATGGGAAAGTTTTAACGCTGCACAAGCAACAGTAAAATTTAAAGGAAAAAATGTGCATCCTGGTACAGCAAAAGGTGTTATGATTAACGCAATGACATTGGCAACAGAATTTGATAGACGTTTGCCGAATAAAGAAGTACCTGAATTAACAGAAAAACGTGAAGGATTTCATCATTTAATGGGTATGTCTGGTACTATTGAAGATGCCACATTACTTTATATCATTCGTGACCACGATAGAGAAAAATTTGAAGCAAAAAAACAATTATTTGATACATTGGCAAAAGAAATGAATGCCGAATTAGGATTAGATAATGTATCTGTTTTACTAGAAGACCAATATTATAATATGGGTGAAATTTTACAAAAAGATATGACACCAGTTCATTTAGCTCAAAAGGCAATGGAAAACTTAGATATTCCAGTTATCATGAATGCTATTCGTGGTGGAACAGACGGTTCAAAATTGTCCTTTATGGGATTACCAACACCAAATATTTTTGCCGGTGGAGAAAACTTCCACGGTCGCTACGAATTTGTTGCGGTGGAATCTATGCAAAAAGCGGTCGATGTCATTGTTGAAATCGTACGCTTAAGTGTTGATTTATAATATAGTAAATTTAATAGTATTCACAAAAGCTCGGCATCAACGTTTTTTATACGTTGATGTCGAGCATTTTCTTATTGAAGTAATTTTATCGTTGAATAGGAAAGAGTATTGTTGATTATGAAAATTTAATGTGTTGAAATGAAATCAAATTTTAATGTTTATTTTATTTTCTTAATCTTTTTGACATATTATAAATATTAAATAAAAATTGGGAGGGATATGATGATTTTCAAAAAAATGAGTCGTGTATGTTTGATAGTGATTCTTTTTTTGTCTTGTTTTGGGAAAATAATTTATGGACAAGAAACACAACCAGTTTTACAACAAGATGAAAAATTTATTACTGCTTTAAGAAACATTAAAGAAAAAAATAGACTGAGCATAAAAGGAGGCGATAAACGTGTACGTGTCATCATTCAAACAGATACTGTTGCTGAAATAGATGGTGGTACAAAAGAACGGTACGAGACGATTAAGTCAGATATTAAGAAAATAACAAATAATGACATTGTGTTTCAAAATGATTTTTCTTATTTAGTATCAGGGTTTAGTTTAGATGTTTCTGAAAAATATGTAGCATCTTTATCATCAATCAAAGGTGTCAAAAAAGTGTCAATCGCTAGAACTTATTATCAAATGATGTCGAATGCTGTAGGATTGACACATGCTCAACAAATATGGCAAGACAGACATTATAAAGGTGAAGGCATGGTTGTGTCTATTATCGATTCTGGGATTGATATTACGCATAAAGATATGCGTTTAAGCGATCCTAATCGTGCAAAAATCCAAACGGTAAAATCTGGTTTTACGATAAAAGTACCGTATGGTTATAACTATGCTGATGGCAATGATATTGTCATTGATAATGATGCGGTTGGAAAATCGATGCACGGCATGCACGTTGCAGGGATTGTTGCAGCCAATGCCACAGATGAAGATATGGCATCTGGAAATGGTGTACGAGGTGTAGCTCCAGAAGCACAGCTTTTAGCGATGAAAGTTTTCTCAAATAATAGTGATGTAGGTACTGCTTATGAAGATGCGATTGTATCTGCTATTGAAGATTCTGTTAAGCATGGTGCAGATATTATCAATATGAGTTTAGGAACAGATAATGGATTTGCTTCAGAAGATGATCCAGAGCATATTGCAATAAAAAAAGCAAGAGAATCAGGTGTACTTGTGGTAGTTTCTGCTGGGAATGCAGCATTGAGTACTACGGAAGACGATCATAGTCGAATACCGTTAAATACTTTAGGTTTAACAGATAATGCAGCCGTAGGTTCTCCGTCAACAGCAGAGCATGCATTGAGTGTTGCTTCCTCTAATAATGCGACTGAAACAGGCTATTATGGTATGTTAAATGATACGGAATTTGTGTATACAGTGGCAACAAATGCTAAAGCATGGGATAAAGCAAGAGAGTATGCTATTGTTGATGTTGGATTAGGAAGTGCTGATGATTATACAGATAAAGATGTAACAGGTAAAGTTGCTTTTATCACAAGAGGAGATATTACTTTTAGTGAAAAATTTAGTGAAGCTATCAACCATGGTGCTATTGGTATTATTATGGCGAATAATGTTGAGGGTGAATTTGGTATGGCGGGAGTAGATAATTATGCTATTCCGTCTGTCATTGTTGATAAAGCAACTGGAGAATTGTTAAAACAAAAAATCAATGACACAACATCGAAAGTTAAAATTGATTTCCATAAAAATGATTATACAGGATCTAATGAAGTATCTAGTTTTACGTCTTATGGGCCAAGTCCTGAATTAACTTTTAAGCCAGAAGTTATGGCACCAGGAGGGCATATTTATTCAACTTTAAATCATAATACATACGGTAATATGTCTGGTACATCAATGGCAGCGCCACATATATCAGGATTACTAGCGTTGATGTTAGGTGCTTTAAAACAAGAAGGTATTACTGTTGATGATGTGCAACGTTTTTCAACATTATCACTTATAAACACAGCAACACCATTAATTGATACAGCAGGAAATACGGGATTACCAGTAAGTCCAAGACGACAAGGAGCTGGATTAGCTGACGTTGATAATGCTCTTAAAAATAAAGTGTTAATAACAGAGGAAACAGGAAAAGCTACAAAATCGTTAAAAGAAATTAGTGGTGTTGTATCATTTACGTTGACATTAACCAACTATAGCAATCAAGATAGAACATATACACTGGATGCTAGTCCTGTTTTGACAGAAACAACAGCAGAGGATACAAAACAACTTAGAGCGATACCACTGACACAAGCAAGTGTGTCAACGGATAAACAAATAGTGACGGTACCTGCTAATAATGCGACAACAGTCCAAGTGACATTAGATGTGTCACAAGTATCTGGTAATCAGTTTGCACAAGGATATGTGTATTTTAAATCAGATCAACAAGGTGTAGATTTAGTTTTCCCATATATGGGATTTGTTGGTGATTGGGGTGCAGAACCGATTTTAGATAAGCCAAAATCAGAAACGGGTAGCGTATATGACACATTAGGACTTGTTAGTGGGGGTTCTTATTTAGGCTCTGCATTTGATGTCATGACATTCTCAGAAAAAATAAATTGGGATAAAGTTGGCTTTTCACCAAATGATGACGATAATTATGATAGTATAAATTTAATATTGGGTTTACTTCGTTCGGCAAAAACATTGGATGTGGATGTTGTGGATCGACAAAGTGAAAAAGCCGAGAGTTTAATACATCTGACTACGGCAAAAGATGTAAAAAAACCATTGTATAAGGATAAAAGTTTGGTTGCTTTTACGAATGGATACTGGGACGGCAAAGTTTTCAATGAGAAAACTGGTAAGTATGAAGCCTTAAAAGACGGGCAATATTATATGCGTATTGCGGCAAGTGTTGGATCTAATCTTACAAAACAGCAATATACATATTTACCATTTAAAATTGATACAACAAAACCGACATTAGAAATTCTTTCAAAAGAATATGAAGGAGACGATTTTGTTATTAAATTTAAAGCGGTAGATAATGACGGTGGTATAGGACTTGCCGAGGACGGTGTGGGTGCGTATGTTGATAATGAAGAGAAAACAACACTGTATGACGACGATGATGGAGAAGAAGATGGTGTTTATACATATCGTGTGCCACGTACGTCTTTACAAGATGGAAAACCTCATACGATTACAGTCGGAGCGATTGATGAAGTATTTAATGTAAAAACAGAAGTGATTGTTTTAGATGAAACATCTGTTGTTTTTTACAATGCAACGAATGAAGTAATTGGTGCGAAACATAAATTTTTATCAGAAGATAAAGCGACCTATAGCTTGAAAGGGCATGTTGGTAAACAAGTTGCCGAGTTATTTATCAATGGGCATAAAGCAGTCATTGATGAGGATACCTTTACAGTTGATTTGCCTTTACATGAGGGAGAAAATATGGTGACTTTTGTTGGTAAAAATGCAAAAGGTGAAGTTATTGTTTCATCAAATGAGGATACACAGTTTACGTTAACAAAGGATACTGAACCACCAACTTTAGCGATTACGTCCCATGATGTGAATGTGTTACAGACATTAACATCGAATAAAATAACAATTACAGGAAAAGTTACCGATAATACAAACAATCCAATTTCTGTAAGAGCAGGATTTACGAATTTTACAGTAAATCCAGACGGAACATTTACAGGAGAGGCGACGGTCGACTGGACGAGAGTTTTAAAAATTGTGGCTAGAGATAGTGCAGGAAATGAGACATCTCTTTCTTTAAATACTGTTTTTGAAGATGAGGATAATGCTCCTTTCAATGTTTATATGACATCTGGTGTCAGTGCATTTAACTATATCAATGCTGATAGTAAACTTGTGGAGCCAAATGATTTACTCGTTTTAGAGGGACATGTAAATAAAAAAATTAGTCACTTAGTGATTGGTGGACAAGTTGTTCCGGTTGATAAAGGATTGAGATTTAGTCATCGCTATCCATTAAAAGAAATCAACAATCATATTTCGATTCAAGCGATTGGATTGGATGGTCAAACGATTTATGAAGGTAGTTATGCCGTTTATTACGATAAAACAATGCCAAATATCACATTAAACGGTCCGGGAACGATTGATAACGAGACAATTTATACAAATAAAAATCCTTATCCCTTAAAGGCGACAGCTAGTGATAATGGACATGGTTACCGTTTGTTTATCAATGGGAATGAGGTATTAAATTATGATCACATAGCAAGTAACGGTGTACTCGATAATGAGCAGTCTAAAGAATATGCTGTTGATTCAACAAATGGCAATACACTATTTATTGAAATGGCAGATAATTTCGGCAATCATTTCACAAAACGCTATCAGTTTGTATATGATAATATTAAACCAGAAGTCAGTGTAACAGGATTAGATGAAAACCAAGAAGTACAAGTATCTGGTACTCTACAAGCAAATGCAAATGAAGAGGCAATCATTGAAATGAGTATTGATGGGCAAGCATATCACGGTGAATCTTTAAATACTCCGGGAGAGTATACATTGACGGTGAGAGCCACAGATAGAGCAGGGAATGTAACAGAAAAAACATATCCATTTAAAGTGATTGTTCATTACAGTTTTAACGATAGTTATACCGTTTATAAACCATTTAATAAAGACATTGATTTAACTAGTGTGATTAACGTAACGGATAGTCTAGGAAATTCAAAATTATTAAGTCATATCCGTGTCTTATCAACGCAACCGCTAAAAGCTGGTGAAAATCTATTAGAAATTGAAGCTACTCTACCAAATGGAAAAATAGTGAAAACAACGGTGAAAGTAGACGTGGAAGTCGACTATCACGCAATCGTTAAAGAGAATGCTGCAGTATATGATACGTCAGCTATTAATTATCATGACTTAATTCCTGTTGTAGATAGTTTCGGAGAAGAATCAGCAGCACAGTATCGTGTACTGTCTATTAAACAAGAAAAAGACAAACGAGTGATAGAAGTTGAGGTAATATACGCAAACGGAAAAGTAGAAATTAAAACAGTTACCGTAACAATTCTTAAACAGCATACTGGTGGTGTTGAATTTGCTCCAATTATTGAAAATGTAAAAGAGAATAGAAATCAAACACAAATAGATGATAAAGCAAAACAACAACGTGTTTTACCAAAAACAGGACAAGCTGATATAAATGTCGGAATGATAATCATTATTTTTGTGCTATTACCTATTGTATGGAAAGTAAGAAAAGATTAGACATAGAAAAGAAGCTATTCACATAACAGTTTGACAAGAAATCAAAAAGACTTAGCATCAAGGGTTTTTATCAGTTGATGCTAAGTCTTTTAATGTTGGAGATACTTTTATTAAATTAGATAAGATATATCATCATAGGATAAAATGTATCGTTGATGATGTTGATAGATATAGAAAAACACGTTATCAACATGACGATGAAAATAGTTTTTCTAATGTTGTTTATTATTAAAATCAAGAACTTCAATATTGTACTGTTTTAGAGATAAAATATGTTGTTCAGAGTCTTCTTTATAGCCATCATTACTTAAAATAATAAATAAATTTTCTTGTCCTTGATAATTTAATTGACGCTTTTCGATTGTATCTAGCCAACTCACAAGAATATTAGTCACTTGTTGAGAGTTGCGTTTATTATGGATTTTAACAAACTATGATATTTACATAGTCATATATTTATTGGAATAAAAAGTTAGACAAGAGTAGTCTATATAGGTAAGAGTAAATGAGTATTTGTGAGTACATGTTGATTTTACTTCTTAATAAATAATTTGAACAGTCCTCCTACGCTTATGATTTCGTTGTGAGAGATATGGTACTCAATTATTAAAAGTGGTGAATTGACAGTTTAAAATGTCAATTCACCACTTTGATTTTAATTAAATACCATGTGTTAAGTCTTCGACTTCAAGTACATCAAATGATTTTGCTGTGAGTTTGTTTGTTAATTTTTGAAGTTGTTGCTTTGTAAAATTTGGTGGGAACATTACCATAATACGTTTTCTAAGTGTAAATTCTTCACGGTCGAGTGTAATTAGTCCGGTAATAGTTGTAAATTTATAAATGATTTTTAAAATTTTATCTAGTCCAGTTACATTATCTGGTACGCTAATTGTTAAAGCGTAGCTAGATTCCGTCATTTTCCAAGATTGTGACAATAGTTCGTACATATCTGTATGTCGAATAATACCTAAGAAATGATGTTTATCATTTAAGACGCTAATATAGGGTAAATCACCCAATGTGAAAAAAAGTTTAAAAAAAGCATCTGTATTTTTAACGAATTTTGTAGCGTTTTTCAAGAGTGTTGTAACAGGTTCGTCAAGGGAACCCCCTTGGACAAGATGTCTATAAATATGGTACTTATAAATGTTGCCACGATATAAGGTACTCGATGGATCAAGAATAGGTATACACCGTTGATTATGATCTTCCATAATATCTAAGGCAATGGCAATGGTATCTTTTGTAGTCACTGTATGTACAGCTTCTTTTGGTATCATAATAGATTGAATAATCATAAATATCTCCTTAAATGTCGTATCTTCATCATAACAGATTTTTTCTATTGAAACCACAAAAAATAATTGACTTCTTTCACAAACACGTGTATTATTTGTTCTCATGAGAACTAAAAAACATTAGTTAGGAGGAGGTATTATGAAAGAGAAGATTGATTTAAAAAAATTAGGGCAACAAATAGATGTTTTTTGTCAGTCTGTTGCGAAAAAACACAATATTGAACATTTAGGTGGCCCGCAAGGACATGTTGTTTTCTTTTTAAAAGAAAGAAAAGATGAAAAAACCAATATCAAAGATATTCAAGAACTTTTACATATACAAAAATCAGTTGCGAGCAATTTGATTAAGCGTATGGAAAAAAATGGTTTTATTCGTGTGGAGCAAGATGAAACAGATAAACGCTATAAATATATTGTGTTAACAGACATTGGCGAGGAAAAAGCAGATTATGTGAAACAATTCTTTGATGAATTTCACAGTACCTTACTCCAAGGAATTTCTAAAGAAAATATTCATATCGTTTTAGAAACATTAAAGCAAATTGAATATAATTTAGAATGTGCCAAAGATAAATTTTAAACATGATGTTCTAATATGAGGAGGTTACAATGATTAAACTATTTAAACGTTTAACAAAAAAAGAAATACTTATGATATTACTAAGTACCTGTTTAGTGGCTTTTCAAGTATTTCTTGAATTAAAAATACCAGAATATATGTCTGATATTACAAAATTACTACAAACAAAAGGGACAACAACTGCCGATATTTTCAATCCCGGTAGTAAAATGATAGGTTTATCGCTTGTTAGTTTACTTGCATCTGTTACTGTAGGATTTTTAGCTGCTAGAGTTGCCGCTAGTTTTACCGCATCATTAAGACGTGATATTTTTAATCGTGTTATGGACTATTCACAAGCCGAAATTCAGCAGTTTTCTATTCCAAGTCTATTAACACGTACGACGAATGATGTGACACAAATGCAAATCATCATTGCATTAGGATTACAAGTGACGACAAAGGGACCTATCATGGCCATTTGGGCAGTTACAAAAATTATTGGTAAAAGTACAGAGTGGATGCTTGCTACAGTTGTAGCTGTCTTTGTATTAATTTTAATGTTGCTAGCGTTGATTACACTGGCATTTCCAAAACAATCGCTTATCCAACAGTTAACCGATAAATTAAATGGATTGACACGTGAAAAATTGATGGGACTAAGAGTTGTACGAGCGTACAATGCACAAACATACGAAAATAAAAAATTTGAAAAAGCAAATGATAATGTGACACGTACAAATATTTTTGTTAGCTCTATTATGTCATTGATGCAGCCCGTGATGACATTGATTTCTAGTGGATTGACATTAGCGGTTTATTTTATTGGTGCACGTTTAATCAATGACGCAGCTATGCCAGATAAAGTAACTATTTTTAGTGACATGGTTGTATTTTCTTCATACGCTATGCAAGTTGTTATTGGGTTTATGTTAATGACAATCGTATTTATGATTTTACCGCGTGTCTTAGTTTCTGCTAAACGTATCAATGCTGTGTTAGAGTTATCCTCTAGTATTCAGTATCCTACACACTCTAAAGAAACAAATGGACAAGTAGGAGATATTGTATTTCGTGATGTTAGTTTTAAATATTCTCCAGAGGCTGAACCGGTTATTGAGCATATTTCGTTTTCAGCTAAAGCGGGAGAAACCGTAGCGTTTATTGGTTCTACGGGTAGTGGAAAAAGTACACTAGTCAATTTAATTCCTCGCTTTTACGATGTGACAAGTGGTGCTATTGAAATTGACGGTGTGGATATTCGTGAGTATTCTCGTAATGATTTGTATCAAAAAGTAGGATACATTCCACAAAAAGCTGTTTTATTTAGTGGTACAATTAACCAAAATTTAGATTTTGGGTCTAGTCAAGAAACGCCATTAAGTCAAGAAGCAATGTGGGAAGCTTTAGAATTAACACAATCAAAACATTTTGTAGAAGAGAAAGAAAATGCTTTGTTTGCCTCTGTTTCGCAGGGAGGAACGAATTTTTCTGGTGGGCAACGTCAGCGTTTAGCAATTGCCAGAGCATTGGCTAGAAAGCCTGAAATTTTAATTTTTGATGATTCATTTTCTGCTTTAGATTACAAAACAGATCGTATGTTAAGAGAAACATTGGCAAAACAAACAGCTTCAATGACCAAATTGATTGTCGCACAACGTATTTCAACCATTATGGATGCCGACCAAATTATTGTATTGGATAAAGGACAAGTCGTTGGAAAAGGAACGCATGAAGAATTATTGCAATCAAACGAAGTGTATCAAGAAATTGCTTACTCACAATTATCGAAGGAGGAATTAGCACATGGAAAATAAAGAAAAAGAACGTTTATTTGTACAAATGGCACCTTATGTTAAAGGTTTTAAAATTCCTTTTATTGTGGCAGTAATTGGTGCAGTCATTGCGAGTACGATTACTGTTATTGGACCAGATAGAGTAAGTGAGATTACGAATGAAATTGCTAAAGGGATTGTCACAGGGATTGATATGGATAAAGTTAGTTCTATTGCCATGTCATTAGGTATTTTATATGTGATTAGTGCGGTATTGTCTTATATGCAAGGGGTTATTGTGGCGACGATGACACAAAAATTAACCAATCGTTTAAGACGTGCTATTAGTGTAAAATTGGATAAAGTACCACTAAAATATTTTGATAGCCATGTACAAGGAGATACTTTATCTCGTGTGACAAATGATGTGGATACTTTGGGACAATCACTAAGTCAAAGTTTAGGTGGATTATTATCATCTGTTGTCTTACTATTTGGTAGTATTTTTATGATGATGAAAACAAATGTATTGATGGCGTTGACTGCTATTTTTACTGTTGTATTAGGACTTGTCGGTGTTATCTTTTTAATGAGTAAATCAAGAGGGCTCTTTTATCAACAACAAAAGAACTTAGCTGCCGTCAGTGGTTATGCTGAAGAAATGTACTCTGGGCACCATGTCGTGACAAGTTATAATGGATTATCCCAAACAAAAGAAACATTCGAGTCATTGAATGATGCTTTATATCAATCTATTTGGAAGTCACAATTTCTATCTGGAATTATGATGCCATTGATGATTTTCTTAGGAAATTTTGGATATGTTATGGTTTGTGTGGTTGGTGCAATTTTAACATTAAATGGTGACATCACCTTTGGTGTAGTAGTCGCATTTATGTTGTACGTTCGTATTTTTTCACAGCCTTTATCACAAATTGCACAATCTTTAAATGTTCTACAATCTGGGCGAGCAGCCATGTCACGTGTCTTTGAATTTTTATCAGAACCAGAAATGGCGGATGAAACAGATAAAATCAATCAATTAGACAATGTGAAAGGGCATGTTGTGTTTGAACACGTATCATTTGGATACGATAAAGAAAAAACGATAATCCATGACTTTTCAGCTATTGCTACAGTGGGGCAAAAAGTCGCAATTGTTGGGCCAACAGGTGCCGGAAAAACAACTATTGTCAATTTATTAATGAAGTTTTATGAAATTGACAGTGGTTCTATTCAGATTGACGGTGTCGATATAAAAGATATGACAAGAGAAGCTGTTCATGACTTATTTAGTATGGTTTTACAAGATACGTGGTTGTTTGAAGGAACCATTAAAGAAAATTTAATCTACAATCAAGAAAACATTACAGATGAACAAGTGAAACAAGCCTGTCAAGCAGTTGGTGTACATCATTTTATTAAAACATTGCCGAAAGGTTATGATACATATTTAGATGATTCCATTTCTTTGTCAGTCGGTCAAAAACAATTATTAACGATTGCTAGAGCATTACTAAAAAATGCTCCATTGTTAATCCTAGACGAAGCAACAAGTTCTGTAGATACACGTACCGAGGAACTTATCCAAAAAGCAATGGATAAACTAATGGAAGGACGTACATCCTTTGTTATTGCTCATCGATTATCAACCATTAAAAATGCAGATTTAATTTTAGTTATGAAAGATGGCAATATTATTGAACAAGGCAATCATGATGTTCTAATGGCTCAAGGTGGGTTCTATGCTGACCTATACAATAGCCAGTTTGAAAATGAGTAAGAAAGTATGGAAAGGGGAGTGAACGTTTCATCGTTCACTCCCCTATTTGCATTCTTTAAAATTCAATAAATGGTATTAAAACAGCTTGGTATCAATAATGATACTAAGCTGTTTCTTGATATATTTTATTTAGGCTTTTTTGCTTTCTAATAATTCTGCGATTTGTACAGCATTACTTGCGGCACCTTTTCGGATATTATCTGCTACACACCAAATGTGGAAACTGTTTGGTTGAGAAATATCACGGCGAATACGTCCAACAAGTACGTCATCTTTTCCAGTAGCTTGTAGAGGTGTTGGGTATTCATTTTGTGTGGTGTTATCTATTACGATAACGCCAGGTGCTGTTTCTAAGATACGACGAATATCCTCTGGAGTTGTGTCTTTTTCAAATGTCACATTGATGTCAACAGAATGTGAGTTTAATACAGGAACACGTACGCATGTTGCCGTGATGGCTACATCGTCTGATAATCCTAGAATTTTTTTCGTTTCATTCATCATTTTAATTTCTTCTTTTGTATAGCCGTTTTCTGTGAATACATCAATATGAGGTAGTACATTATTATAAATAGGATGTGGATAGTTTGTTGGTGCAATGCCTTTTTCTCCATTTACTAAATCATTAATACCAGCTTGTCCAGAACCAGATACAGCTTGATAAGTTGTGTAAGCAACACGTTTTATACCAAAAGCGTCGTGTAATGGTTTTAATGGGACAACAGATTGAATTGTTGAGCAGTTTGGGTTTGCAATGATTTTGCGGTTTAATGTTGGGGTATTGCATTCAGGAACAACTAAATCAATGCTTGGATCCATGCGCCATGCACTTGAGTTATCAATGACAATAACACCGTCTGCTTCAGCAATAGGAGCATATTTTAGAGAAGTTCCTCCACCTGCTGAAAATAAGGCATAGTCAATATCTTTTTTAAAAGATTGTTCTGTTAATTCTTCGACCACAATATCTTTCCCACGGAATTGTAATGTTTTTCCAGCAGATCGTTTTGATGCCATTAAATATAAATGATCCACTTGTAAGTTGCTTTGTGCAAGACGTTCAATCATTTTTGTTCCCACAACGCCAGTTGCACCTACAATTGCAAAATTTGCCATATATTCTCTCCTTAAATTTTCATTTACTTTAGCATTATAACATTAAAAAAAAGCCTGTCAAATAGGTATACAAGTTGTTTAAGACGAATGTTTATGATAAGGTAAGTAAGTGAGGTCATTTATGTATTCAAGAACAATCAAATTATTAGAAAATTATAGAAAAAATGATATTTTTCCTGGATATAGTGTCGCTTTTTTGGATAAAGAAAAGGTACAAACGTTTGTCCAGGGATATACACATGATAAAGAGCCCCTAAAAGACAGTTTGATGTATGATTTAGCCTCTTTAACGAAAGTGTTTGTCACTAGTTTTTTATTACTTCAATTATTAGAAAAAAATCAAATAGATATTGATGATAAAGTATCCATGTATTTACCGAATATGGTTGAAAAAGAATTGACCATTCGTCATTTAGTGACGCATACATCAGGATTAACAGGTTATATTAAAAATCGACATTTATTAACAGGTGATTCACTTGTTGAAGCGCTATGTCGGTATCAAAAAAGTGATACATTTGGAAAAGTATTTTATACGGATACCAATTTTGTCTTAGCTGGAAAACTGGTGGAGGCTGTCTATAAAAAGCCCATTGCTGATGTGTTTGATGAGCAATGTATTCAAAAACTAGCATTAAAAAATATAGGATACGGTCCTTTTGAAGCGTGCCGATGTGTGCCAACTGAAGTATTGTCTGAGCGAGGGATTGTGCATGATCCCAAAGCGCGCCAGTTGAAAAGACAATGTGGTAGTGCTGGATTATTTGCAAGTTTAGAAACGGTAATTGCTTTAGTAAGGTTATATTTGAATAAAGGAGCATACAATGGTGTTGGAGTATTATCAGAGCATTCAGTAGAGCATTTAGCAAAAGATTGGACAGAAACAAAATGTCATACCCGCTCTTTAGGGTGGCAGTTACAAGTGTATCAGGGAAAAACATGGATAAAACATACGGGTTTCACAGGAACATTAGTCATGTTTGAATTGGAAACACAAAAAGCTATGATTTTTTTATCCAATCGGATTTTAACATTGCAAGATACACCCCTATATAATGAGTTAAGAGATTTACTGATAGAGTGTTATTTAGAGGAAGTAGGAAATCATGAATAAAATAGAAAAAAATCAAGTTTACACGGTAATATGTCAAGATTTGACACATGAAGGAATGGGAGTATGCAAAATAGATGGATACCCAATCTTCGTTGATAATTTATTGCCAGAAGAAGAAGCGATTATTAAAGTTATTAAAGTAAACAAAGCCTATGGTATTGGTAAATTAGTCGAATTGAAAAAAGAGGCGATATACCGTGTACCTATTTTAGACAAAAAAGGAACATGGACGGGAACAATGCCCTTACAACATATGGCTTATGAACACCAATTATTATTTAAACAAAAACAAGTGAAAAATGTTATGTACAAAATTGCTAAGATGTCAGATATAGATGTTCGTCAAACGATTGGTGCAATACATACGACAAAATATCGCAACAAAGCACAAATTCCAGTTAGAAACATCAATGGTGTATTAACAACAGGTTTTTTCAGAAAAAATAGTCATGAATTTGTACCCATGGAAGATTTTGTTATTCAAGACCAACGCATTGACGATATTATTTTAATTGTACGTAACTGTTTGAGAGAGCACAGCATCAGAGCTTATGATGAACAAGCACACAAAGGTATTGTACGCCATATTATGATTAGACGTGGAATACATACAGGAGAGGTACAAGTTGTTTTGATAACAAATGGGAAAAAAGGTGTGACAAATGAATTAGTTGCAGATATTGTAGATAGAGCACCAGACGTCAAGAGCATTGTTCAAAATATCAATACAAAACGTACCAATGTTATTATGGGTAACGAACAGAAAATATGGTATGGAAAAGACTTTATTTTAGATACTTTACTGGATAAAACATTTGCAATTAGTTCAAAATCCTTTTATCAAGTAAATCCGGAACAAACAGAAAAACTATACCAAGAAGCTATAAAAGCAGCTCATTTAACACAAGAAGATTGTGTGATTGATGCGTATTGCGGTATCGGAACGATTGGCATTTGCCTAGCCGATAAAGTTAAACACGTTTATGCTATGGAAATTGTTGAGGATGCTATTGTTATGGCAAAACAAAATGCTCTAGCTAATCATGTGCACAATATGACGTTTGAAGTCGGTTCTGCCGAAACAGTGCTATCTAAATGGGTGAAAATGTGGGAGAGAGTAGATAGTGGAGATAATATGGTAGGTGAGAGAGAAACGAATAATGGAGGAACTGTAGTTCATAGGGAAAGTTTAGACGATAAAAGTAGGTTAAATGGAGAGGGAGGTTTAGAAAATAGGGGTAGATTAATCGGTCGGGAAGAGATGGAGAATGAAGGTAAGTTGAATAGTGGGGGAGGTTCAGAAATTAAAAGTGAATTAAACGATGGGGGAGAGATAGACAACGAGAGTAGGGTAAATGATGGAGAAGGGATAGACAATGAGAGTAGAGTAAACGACGGGGGAGAGATAGAAAATACAGGTATGATAATCTTAGGAGAAGTTACTCAAATAAAACAAAGTGCGTTAAGACCAACAGTTCTTATTGTTGACCCCCCTCGTAAAGGATTAGATAGTAGTTTCATTCATACCTCTGCTAAGTTAAATCTTAGCCGTATTGTTTATGTGAGCTGTAATCCAGCCACAATGGCACGAGATGTTGCTTTGTATGGTGAGTACGGGTATGTTGTGCAATATGTTCAGCCGGTGGACATGTTCCCTGGGACGAGTCATGTGGAGTGCGTAGCTCTGCTCGTAAAATCTTAGAATCCTTTGAACGAAAGGGATAGTAAAACGCCTTGACATCAAGGTGTTTTGTCGTATGGTGGGTAAGTATCAGAGTGAGAGTTGAAGTTGAAGTGGTGGGATTGAAAGCTTGATGGTAGAATTATTTATTCCCATAAACCCTAGTGGGTACGGGTTTGTTTCCATAGACAAGGGGCTTATGGGAATAAATGTACCCCCCTGTTTTTATAAATGAAACTCTAGAAAGGTTTGGTCTAGAGAAGTGTGAGAACTGTTTTTGATACAATTTTTAAATATGTTAATATATTCAATATATCTAGGGAAGAAAAGCAAAGAGTAGCACTTGCTCGAGGGGTGCTATTGTCTTCTAAATTTTTGTTAGTGGATGAGGTTAATTCAATGATTGACGAACAAACAACTAGGGATATAAGGGGATATCTATCACAACGAAACGTAGGTTTTATAGAGGTAGCACATAAAGTTTCCAAAGAGGACAAAATATTGTATGATAAATTTATAAAAGTTGAAAGGATTGTATAATATGATTACGTCATTAAAAGATTGCCAAAAGAAGATTTTAGAAAATAAAAAAATGAAAGGCTTTAATACTACAGATATTAAATTTGAGTTACTATGTTTATATGGAGAGGTTAATGAATTATTTCAGGCATATTTGAAGGATGATGTTTCAAATATTGCAGAGGAATTAGCAGATGTAGCTATTTTTTTACTTGGTATTTCTGAAATTCTCAATGTAGATCTTGAAACTGCAATCATTGAAAAAATTGTAGTCAATGAAAAAAGAATCTATAATGAAAATGGTTCAAAATTATCCACTCCGGCCAAGAAAGTGTAAAGTAGGTTATTTTCAACTATAGTGGATAGTTAGAAAATACTTTACGTATGAAGTAACCGCATGTAACTATTTTTAGCTACATGCGGTTTTAAAATATTTTCATAAGAATCACAATTAAACAATGATAATATCTCGTCTTCTAAGACATTATAATATAGAAAATGATTAGAAAAGCAGTGTTCAAAATGAAAACACATTATCTGAAAGTTAAATATTTACATTTGTTAGGAGTGGTAGATGAAAAGTAATAAGAAGTTTGGGAGAGAAGCATTTTAGGAACTCGCTGAAAAAGTATGCTTATAGACTAAATAAAATGAAAAATAAGGTATCTTGACAAATCATTAAAAAACTCATATTTTTCAATATTGATACCAAAAGAATCGTTTTTTTAGTTTGTAGAGCAAACAGTCTTTAGGTAGACATATTTTCTGATGAGTTTGTTGTTCTCGATAGGCTCAACGCTGAATAGATAGTAGTGGTTCCGATTGTTCTTGGCATTTTCTTTATTCAGTTTAAGGTATGGTTTTCTAGACATAAGGGATTCCTCTTTTCTTTAGTTCAGTGTAGAACACTTTATAATTTTTGTCTAGTTTAGTGTAACCTATTCAATCTATCTGTGATGAGTTTATTTTTCAGTATATAGCTATCTTACATCAAACAGTGAGTCCAAAATATTTTGATATTGATAAGACAGTAACTTATTTTGATGAAATGGCTAAGCAATCTAAATTAATTAAAGTTATTTTTCAGTTGAATTTAGAGGGCTATTCTCCTTATCGTATGATGCAAGTACAAATTGAAGAAGAGATTGCGCTCACTTTTTCTCAAAAATATCCTAAAGTTAATAAAGAAAAAATGTCACTTTTTTGCAAACTCTATGCTTCTAGTGTATTATCTACAGTCAGTTGGTGGATTGAAAATTATGAGAGTCATACAGCAGAAGAGGTGGTTGAGATGATAGCTACATCTATGAGTAATGGTTTTGAGCGGATTTTGGTCGACAAATAAAGAGGTTTTGTCTTTAATCACTTTTTTTATTTTGTTAGACTAATCACAAATAAAAATAAAGGAGACTTTATATGTCTAATCGTGTTTGTGAAGTACTTAATATTGAAAAGCCTATTATTCAAGGGCCTATGGCTTGGATTTCAACAGCACCATTGGTTGCTGCGGTTTCTAATGCTGGAGGCCTAGGAGTTCTAGGCGTAGGTTTTGCTCCAGATGAGTTTGTTAAAGAACAGGTTGAGGAAACTCGAAAATTGACAGATAAACCGTTTGGTATCAATACAGTTCTTATACCTGAGAACCTTGATCGTTTAACTAAGTTGATTTCTGAAATAAAACCACCAGTTATATATGCAGATACACTGATTAATGTAGATGAACAAATTTGTCTTCATTATTTTAAACTTTGGCATGATGCGGGATGTAAAATAATTTTGAAGGCTTCAACTATTGCTGATGCAATTGCTGCTGAAAAAGGTGGAGGTCATACTACAGTTGAAGCCATCACTATTCTTGTTCCACAAGCTACGGATGTATTGAGTGTGCCAGTTGTTGCATCAGGTGGTATTGCGGATGGACGTGGTTTCGCGGCTGCGATTGCTCTTGGAGCAGAAGGTATTGAAATGGGAACAATCTTTATGGCTGCGGAAGAAGCTTCAGTTCATCCAAATGTTAAAAAAGCTTTAATTAATGCAGGTGATATGTCAACGGTTATTACAGGTTATTCCACAGATGAGCCTTGTCGCCAAATTAAAAATAAACTTTCAGATGAAATGATTGAAATTGAAGCAAATAATACTAAGGAAGTTGCTGCGGAACTTCTTCGTACAGTAGCTGAAAGTTCTCTTAAAAAGGCTATGATTGATGGAGATATGGTGGAAGGTGCAGTATGGCAGGACAAATTGTACCACTTATCACTGAAATTAAATCTGTCGAATCTATTCTTAGTGAAGTGATTGAGGGTGCTAAGGTTGAACTTGTAAGAGCTAGTCAATTTAAATTTTAATAAAAAAATTAAGCCTATTCAGAATCTGACTAGGCTTTTAGTGTATACTGGTGTTCGATGTATTTGTAACTGTATTTCATTCAATAATATAATTTCAAAGCCAAGCTGCCACTTTCGTTCTCTAGTATAGGAGTTTGCTAGGCACATGTGGAGGCGGTCGTATTACTGTCAAAAATAAGCACATCTAAGTAAGAAAAACTTTTGAAATCAAAGGCTTTTCTGAGTTCTATCGCTAAACGAAAGAAATGAATCTGGAAAAGCCTTAGTTTTTATCGATCTTATCAACTACTTGGGGACATATTCAAAACGAATTGGAAATATTACTCATTTGGTTTATAATATAATTTAGTGTTAGTGTGTATTCAGGTAACTAATAATGATACTGAGAATAAATACAGTGTTAATGATGCGGTCTGGATTGTGGCAGCGTTATTAGCAGCGGAACAGTATACGATGAAATCGAGTGCGACACGTGAAGATATATTCTTTAAGAAGTCGGATATAGTAAAGAAAGCTCAATCATTGATAATAAATAAAGTTGATTCTGTTAGAGTGCTATGGTGGGTTAATTCCGATAATGAAAAGCATATACAGAATTATTTGAGAGCGGATTCAACGGTTGATTCTACTTCAAGACGACTTTCAATGATGGATGAGTTTCCTGATAAAATGTATCCTACGGTATTAAGTATGTCAGATAAGTTTGATATAAACGGTCTCCAAATGACAATGGAAGAATTATTTTTCTTTGTTGAGAAGCAGTACCAAGAGGTGATAAAGAAAATGGTAGCAATTGATATCGATTACAAAGGAGTATTGGATTACTTGGGGAATAACCAGGAAGTTCCATATTCAAATCCAGAGGCAGTCGGCGTTGATCCAGTAGAAAAGGATAGACTACTTAAGGTTAAAGAAAAAGGACAGGCAGCGGTTGCTGAAATGAAAAAGATGGCAGCGAGTTGCGAGCAATTGTTCGGCTTGGATAAATGTTTGCCTATTTCTTGGCTGGATGGCTCAAACACGAAGACTAGAAAATATCTCTGGGCGCAGATAAAATATAAGGATTACGCAGCTAATCCTACTAGTATTTCTTTGTTTGTTGAGAAAGACAATGGTATGACAAGATACCGCATTAGTTTGGAAATAAAGAATGATGGCACTGATAAGAAAACGATGGCATTATACCATTCTCATTTAGATATTCCGAAAGAAGATGGAATGGTTTATGTGTCTGGAAGTGACGAGTGGGGAAATCCAGCAATCATTACAGACTCGGTAGATCAGATCAAAGCAAAGATTGATTTAGGTGAAATTCGAAAGGTTCAACTTTGTGTTTATGTTGAGTCAGCAGAGGGTAAAACAAACGAACAATATGACGCTGATGTAATGGCCGCAGTAAAGAAGATCATTCCATATTACGAGTATGTCATTGGAAAATTCTCTACACAATCAACTGGCCGTGCATGGCTGTTAACATGGAATCCTGCAAGCTGGAATTGGACAAACTACAAAACATGGTGTAAAGATACAAAGCTTGGAAACAAATTTGTTGAGTCTTGGACTTGTGCAAGTAAGCAACCTACTGTTGGTGATGAGATTTTCTTGATTAAGACAGGTTCTAAACCTAGAGGAATTCTTGCTCATGGATATGTAGTGAAAGGCGCTTATGAAGCAGATCACTACGATCCTGAAAAAGCTGAAGCAGGAGTTAAATCTAATCACATAGATACAGAATATGACTGGATTCAAGATTATGATACAGAATCAATGTTGATGCAGGATGACCTTAAAACTACACTTCCTGACCAGCAGTGGAGTCCAATGGGATCTGGTATCGAGATTAAATCAAGTGTTTTACCAGAATTGAAAAAGATGTGGTTAGAACTAATTGGCAAGAAAGCTGACGACGTTACATACTGGCCAAGTTTAGAAGAATATGATCCGGGAATCACAAAAGAGAAGTGGACCGAATTGCTTAATGATCCGGATGTTACAAATAAAGATAGCCTAAAAATGTTCAAGATGATACTTGAACTGGGTGGGAAATCTACATGTGCTAATCTTGCTGAAATCTATGGAGGTTCAGCTGGTTCATATAATAACTGGGGACGTATCTTTGGTGAGAGAGTACATAGAAAGACGAATTGTCCACTTTGTGTTGATGGAGGTCGTCAGCGCTATTACACAGTTCCGTTTGTTGGGAGATATGTAGTAGAAAAGGGTAAACGTAGATACTCTTGGAAACTTAGAAACGAATTGGGGGAGGCATTAAAGGGAATGGATTTATCTCATATTGATCTTACAACGGAGGAAGAATCAGTAATTGCATACGATAAAAATATGATCCTGTATGGCCCTCCAGGAACAGGTAAAACATACAGCACTGCAATTTACGCTGTGGCTATTTGTGATCAGCTTGATCTGGATAGTGTAAAAGCTATGGATTATGACGAAGTGATGATTCGTTATCGTGAACTGCTGGATACAGGTAGAGTGGCGTTTACTACTTTCCATCAGTCTTATGGATATGAGGAATTTATCGAAGGCATCAAACCAGTATTGAATTTTGGAGATGACATAGGATATACGATTCAAGATGGAGTTTTTAAAGCATTTTGTAAAGGTGTAACTATGCCAGAGAGTAATGAAATTGATCGTAATGCTAAAGTGTCGAAAGTTGTGCTTGAATCTGGTGATTTAGTTCAAAATAATAAGGTGTCATCAAATAAGAATTATGTGTTTATTATCGACGAGATCAATAGAGGAAATATCTCAAAGATTTTTGGTGAATTGATTACGTTGATCGAAGACACTAAGAGAGAAGGAATGGATGAGCAGGCTGCGGCAGTTCTGTCTTATTCAGGAGATCTGTTTAGTGTTCCGTCTAATGTATATATTCTTGGAACAATGAATACTGCAGATCGTTCGATTGCTTTAATGGATACTGCCCTTCGTAGAAGATTTCAGTTTGTTGAGATGATGCCAGATGCGAATGTACTCAGAGATATTAGTGCTGACAAGGTAGATGATCTTGATGTTGTAGAAATGCTTGAAAAGATTAATGAACGTATTACTTTCCTCTATGACAGAGAACATACAATTGGTCATGCGTTCTTTACAAAACTTGCAAAAGATCCAACAATAGAAACCCTAAGGGCAATCTTCGAAAATTCTGTTATTCCGCTTCTTCAGGAATACTTCTATGAAGATTATCAGAAGATCCAGTTGGTCCTTGGTGATAATGGAAAGACAGATCCTTCAACGAAGTTCATTCTTGACGAAGAGGTTAAAGTCAAAAGTATATTCAAGGGCAATGCAGATGATGTTGTTGATCTTCCTGACAAGAAATACACCATCAACAGTGAGGCATTTGATAACCTTGAAAGTTACAAACAGATTATATAAAGCGTGGTGAGATAAATGGATAAATTGCTAGAGGTGAGAGAGTTTGATACTATTACCGGAAATGTTGATTTCGAAAATGATGAAAAATATAAATATCTTGATACAGCGACTTTCCATAATCTTGTGGAATTTATCCATGAATTCTCAGGAGATGAAAAAAATGCTGATGCATTGGATTTTATGCACATTTCTTATAAACGTAATGTTGGTGATATCGTAACTATCAAGAATTATGTAGGTTTGATCCAGATGAATAGCGGTTATCAGATACAGATACTTCCTAAGATTAGCTTTGATTCTGGAGAAGACACTGGTAATAAGGAAACAAAAAGAATATTCCTGAAGATGCTAAAAAGCATGAAGGATTTTCCTAGTAAGGTATTTAATGATTCTAGTTTAAAAGTGGATCGCATGAATCTCTATGAGATTTTTATAAATATGTATCTGCAAGAAGTACGACAGCTGGTTAAGCGTGGCATTAAATCTGCATATGTTGGACAAGAAGATAATCTCAAATTCTATAAAGGGAAACTTCTTACAAGCCAGCACATAAAAACAAACATGGCGCATAGGGAAAGATTCTATGTTGCCTATGATGAATTCCATCCAAATAGATCAGAGAATAAACTTGTCAAAGCGACATTACTTAAATTACAGAAGTTGACAACGAGTACTGAAAACTCAAAAGAGATTAAACAGTTGTTGACAACATTTGAAATGGTGGAACCTTCAACGAATTATACGAAGGATTTTTCACAGGTGAAAATTGATAGAAATACGAAAGACTATGAAATGCTTATGCAGTGGTCTAAGGTATTTCTTATGAATAAATCATTTACAACATTCTCTGGTAAGAATACATCAAGGGCATTGTTATTTCCAATGGAGAGTGTATACGAAAGTTATGTAGTGCAGCAAATAAAGAAGGTGCTAGGACCGGCAGGCTGGGAAGTGTCAAGTCAGGACAAAGGATATTATTTGTTCATGGATCCAAGACGCCAGTTTGCGCTGAGACCAGATATCGTTTGTAAGCGTGGTGATAGAATCGTCATAATGGATACCAAATGGAAAAGCCTCATCAATAGTGAACACGCCAATTATGGTATTTCTCAAAGTGATATGTATCAAATGTATGCTTACTCTAAGAAATATGAAACATCAGAAATCTGGCTTCTCTACCCATTAAATGATGAGGTGCGTGATTATTCTGATATAGAATTTGAATCTGGCGATGGAACAACAGTCAGACTGCATTTTGTTGATCTGACACGTATGCCAGAAACGCTGGAAGAATTAAGAGATAAGCTGGAGGTGATTGAGTCATGACAATCGAGGAAAAAGTAATAGAAGTCATCAATGACTATGTCAGCTCAAATGGAACTACATCAAAGATGACGCCGGATCAATTGTACAGTCTTGTGACAGCTACATATCCTATGAACAGGAACAGCTTTTTGCCGGCAGATTATTGCTATAACAGAACTAATGAAGGTATCGATTTTGAAAAACACTCACATCTTTTTGAAAGAACTGATGACGGAAACTATCTTGTTTTAGGTGAAGACTATCTTTATTCTGGACCTGTATATTACAGATGTAGAGGTGAAAAGGAAGATAGTATACGAGGAGTATGGACTAATGGCTCATTTGAAGAAGGTGCTGCCGTTGTAGATACGATAGCACTTCGCCTTAATGACCTGTTTGATGGGATTAAAAATACACTTAAGTTAATTCCGGTAACTGTATCAGCAGAAAAGAATATCGTTTCAGTAGGCATTCTAGAATTGTTGGTATACGGAATTAGTGTCGAGAAAGAAGTGTATAAGATATTCAATGTTACTTCTGACTGGGCACAAAAGACCTCTTATCACTGCGATGAAGCTAAAGATGGCACGTGGTTCTATTATCTGGAAACAATCGATGAGTGTATTGGTGAAGTGAAACGCCTTGTATCATTTGAAATTCAGAAATCTGGACAGGCTAACCATACAAGTGAAGTAAGTCAGATGGTTTCTCCTACGACCTTTGAAAATACATATACACATTTTGTTGAGTAGGCAGATAGAAATGCTGAATCAAAAAAAGCACAAGGTTTAAAGATTCCTTATGTTTTTAAGGAAAGACCGATTTGTGATGGGCAGATTTTAAAGGACAGTATGGCCAAGGTACTTCAAGTGTGACACCTTATATGAATTGGTGGGTGGTATCGATATACTGCCTTTTTGAGAATGGAAATATCATCATGTGTATTGAGGAAGAAAGATATGCTCATTTAAAGAAAATTCAGATCAAACCATTACGATATAGTTTGATTGGTAATAAGAAGGTGAACACTGCGGTGTTCTATGCAGTACATAAAACTTATGTAGATTATGGAGAATTATATGAAAAGTTCCTCCAGGTTTGCGAAGAGATAATGAGGTTAGGTTTAAAGTAAGGTCGTTTAGTAGGAGACTTCTTACAATGACTATTTAATATGCGTATACATATCAAGTAAGGAGGACTAATAGATGAATTATAAAGAGACAGGTTTTAGACCGTTTTATCAACACTTTTGTGTATTACCAATAACAAAGACAACGAAGGCTGCTCTTGTTGATTTCCCTGGTGCAAAGAAAGCAAATGGTGTACTTACCTACGGCTACTATGATAGTGAAGATGAATTGACATTAGAAGTAATTGCAGCAGCACAAATAAAGGACGGAAATGCAAGCTTTTGGGAAACATCTAAAGAAACAAGATCCTTTATTAGAGTAGGAGCCGTCGCTGAAGATGATTTCCTTTTCTTTGCAGATGAGGATAGAAGCTTAGCGAATCGTTATGAGGATAAAATCGAGATGCTTCATTATTATGATGCTGATGAAGAAGTTGAAAAAACAAGAGAAATGTCTTTCCTAGATAGTTGTAGACATGAGAATTATATTGACGATATCCTTGTGTATCTGTGTAAGGAGGGCAATCAGCCAGAAGGTTGCTGGACGAGAATTATCGGTCTTGGAGATCATTTCTTTATGGGAATTCTCTTAAACGAGCCAGATCAGGATTTTGGTTATCACGTAAGTAAGATGTTAAATTATGTTATTTCTGTTATTGGTTTATCTGTAGTTATACCATTAGCGATTAGTTTTTCTACAGCAGTTATTAATATGTTTAATTCGAATATTAAGGCAACAGATCATATTCAATTACTTAATAATACTATAGTAGATAAGATAGTTTATATATTAGTAATTGTGTTACTTGCTATTCCAGTTTGGAATAGCAAAATAGAAAAATTGAATAGTTAAAATCAAATACTTGAGTTATAGTTTCAAGTCTTTATTCATATATTTATTATAGAACTTCTTTTTTTGAATACTCACTACAATCACAATAAGATAAAATTTCTATAATCTTTTAACAATATACAGTATTTGCTGCCTTTTTCATAAATTTTAAGACTTATATTATTAAGACCTGATATTTTTAAAACAAACAAAAAATACAGAATAAAATATTCGTTCTACTACATTAACATATTCCCTGAATAACTTTTATTGTTGATACATTTCAAAAAAATGTCAAAATGATGAATTAGACAATAAATTGTAAAGTTTTTCCGAATAAATCCTTGACAAATTACGGATGATTGGTCGTATAATATGTGTAATAATATATTCAAATTTTTATCAAAAAATAAAGTATAAAAGGAGTATGCACAATATGAGTACAAAAAGTTTAAAATGGCATTCAGTATTTGTGATTTTTTTCACTTGCTTGTTTTGTATGAATTTGAAAACGATTTATGCTACAACAGTTACTGTTAATACTCAAGATGAACTTATTCAAGCATTGGAATCAAATAGCGATAATATTCTAATTAATTCTTCTTTCGAAATATCTCGTTCTATTGATTTATCCCAAAAAACAGTTGAAATAACAGCATCTGATGGTGTTGAATTAACAACAAACGGTTTGATAGAGAATATGTTTATCGCTTCTGGTGGACAAGTTACTTTTGAAAATATTCGTCTTAATGGGAATAATCAATCTCGTTTATTTCTTGTTACTAATGGTGCAACATTAACGCTAAAAAATACCATTGTAAAAAAAGGAACGACTCAATTATTTGAAAAGAACATAATAGATACTGTAAATAAACAACGTTATAGTGGTGGAGCTATTTTTTCGGAGCATGCAACATTAAATTTAGAAAATGTTGAATTTATAGAAAATACAACTAAAAAAGATACCCCTGTCGTTGAAAAACCGGGTGATCCTATTTTAGCCCCTCACGGTGGAGCGATTTATGCTGGAACGAGTACGATTAATATTGTAGGTGGACGCTTTAGTCATAACAGATCAGGATCTTCACCAAATGGTTCAAATGGAGAAGGTGGAGCGATCAAACTAGAAGGTGGATCTAAACTTTATATTAATAAAGATGCAGCTTCAACTGATAAAACTACTACGGTATTTGAAGAAAATAGCAATGATGATTGGCAAACAAAAGGTGGATATCAAGGTGGAGCTATTGAAGCAACTGATAGTGAAGTTGTTATTTATGGAACAACATTTAAAGTTGCTGGTCCATTTAATACTGGAGGAGCTATTAAATTTGAAAATGTATCTCATGCTGAAGTTCATCATTCTAATTTTACTTTATTAGAGGGAAAAGGGGAAATTGGTGTTGCAGGTGGAGCAATTACTTCAGAAGGATCACATTTGACAATTTCCAATACAACTATGTCTGTAGGAGATGGCACACGTGTTAAAGAAGCAGGTGGGTTAATCCAAGTTGTTGGAAGTGGAACATTTAATTTAATCGATTCTACTTTAGAAGGTCGTGGAGCATTTTGGAATGCAGGAAAATATACTGCTAAATATGGTGGAGCTATTTCATTTTATACAGGTAGTACCGTTACTGCTAAAATAGAAAATACAACTATTCGTAATTTTATGGCAGATGTATCAGGTGCTGCTATTGCGATTTCAAATCAACGTGATGAAGTATCTGGTGTTGATTTAACTTTGAAAAATACTAGATTAATAAATAATGCGGCATATACATATGGAAACTGGTCGTATGGTGGCGGCATGTTTATAGGACCAGGTAATACCGTGCTTATGGATTCAGGTATTATAACTGGTCCTACATATTCCAATAATGCGGGTGCTATTTATAATCAAGGTAATTTAACATTAACAGGCGGTGCTAATATATCCGGTAATAACGCTTATCAAATGGTTGGTGGTATCTATAATGCTGGGTATTTAAAAGTTGATAATGCGACTATACAAAACAATTCAAAAGGGGATTGGGCTACCGGCTATGATCACCAGTTGAAAAAAGGCGAATATAGTGGTGAAAATATTTACGCCGCAAAAGATGTCATTATCACGCCAAATGCCACCATTCAAAATGGGGATGTGCGTGTTTTAGAAGGACAATCTTCCATTATTTTAACGGGAGCATTGACGAAACCAATTAATGTTTCTATTAGTGAAACACCTAAATTGATAGCTACCGGTATCGCTATGGGATATATTGAAAATGCCAATCGTCACGTTGGTTATGTTGTTGCTAGAGGGGCGAATAATAATGAATTTGCAAATGAAAAATTAAAGACAAATGCTTATGAAGCGACTAGTGAAGATGCTAAGTTATTACATTATGTAAGTAAAGACACTACTCAACCGATTGCACCACTTTCAGATCATATAAGTGTTGGAATGTGGGATTTTGTATTAAATCCAATGACTAAGCAAGTTGTTTTAGGACAACGTGCTAAGATGATTTATCATGCAAATGGCGGAACTTTTGATTCCGGAACGGAAAAAGAGTTTTTATATACAATATATAGTTCAACTGATCCTTGGACAGATATTCCACAATTAAAATTATTGGATGACGCTTCTCAACCGACACGTCCGACGTATGCTTTAGTCGGTTGGTATAATCATCATGCAGATGGCACAGAAGATAATAATCCAATAACAGATGCAGAAATAGTAGCAAATAGAGATGCCAATCCATTCGATTTTTCATTACGATTTGCATCTGGAACAACACCGATTACCAATATTGTCACTCCAAATGTATTGCATGCGTATGCAGGATGGGAAAAACAGATACAAGTTCAAGTTACAAAACAATGGGCTAGTCGTGTTAAAGAAACGAGTGTTACTGTTCAATTGTATAAAAATGGTAATCCAGAAGGAAACCCTGTTCAATTAACAGAAAATGGAAATTGGACATATACATTTATGAAGCTTCCAAAATATAGATCGGAAAATGTAGAAAATGTATACACAGTGAAAGAAGTTGGTGAAGCGAACAATCGAGTAACAGTAGGTGACCATACATATACTGTTGATGTGGAAGGAAATCAAGAAAATGGCTATACGATAACCAATACGTATGTACCAGGAAAAACGGAATACACTGTAAACAAAGTCTGGGTGAATGGACCAACAGAAAAACCAACGATTTCAGTACAGTTGTATCAAAATGAAGCAGTTTATGGCGAAGCCGTAGAATTGACTTCAGGTACAATAAGCCATACATGGCGTGATTTACCAGCAACAGACAATACTGGAGTGGCTTACACCTATACAGTAGATGAAGTCAACGTTCCTGCAGGGTATGAAAAAGCAGTTGTAGATAATACTATCACGAATACGTATGTACCAGGAAAAACGGAATACACTGTAAACAAAGTCTGGGTGAATGGACCAACAGAAAAACCAACGATTTCAGTACAGTTGTATCAAAATGGAGCAGTTTATGGCGAAGCCGTAGAATTGACTTTAGGTACAACAAGCCATACATGGCGTGATTTACCAGCAACAGACAATACTGGAGTGGCTTACACCTATACAGTAGATGAAGTGAACGT
>NZ_WNJX01000007.1:0-2426 GCF_010892375.1 Granulicatella sp. zg-84
CGAATACGTATGTACCAGGAAAAACAGAGTACACAGTAAACAAAGTTTGGGTGAATGGACCAACGGAAAAACCAACGATTTCAGTACAGTTGTATCAAAATGGAGCCGTTTATGGTGAAGTCGTAGAATTGACTTCAGGTACAACAAACCATACATGGCGAGACTTACCAGCAACAGATAATAGTGGAGTAGCTTACACCTATACAGTAGATGAAGTCAACGTTCCTGCAGGGTATGAAAAAGCAGTTGTAGATAATACTATCACGAATACGTATGTACCAGGAAAAACGGAGTACACTGTAAACAAAGTCTGGGTGAATGGACCAACAGAAAAACCAACAATTTCAGTACAGTTGTATCAAAATGGAGCAGTTTATGATAAAGCCGTAGAATTGACTTCAGGTACAACAAGCCATACATGGCGTGATTTACCAGCAACAGACAATACTGGAGTGGCTTACACATATACAGTAGATGAAGTGAACGTTCCTGCAGGGTATGAAAAAGCAGTTGTAGATAATACCATCACGAATACGTATGTACCAGAGAAAACAAGAGTCAGTGTTACAAAAGTATGGCGTGGAAACGTCAGCGAAAATAGTGTACAAGTACAGTTATATAAAAATGGAGAAGTAATGGGTGCTCCTGTTACCTTAAACGAATCTAATCAATGGAAATATGAGTTTACAGATTTATTAGTCGTAGATACTCCAGAACAACCAACACCAAATGTATACACAGCGAAAGAAATTGGTGAAGCTAACAATCGAGTAACAGTAGGTGACCATACATATACTGTTAATGTTGAAGGAACGCAAGCAAATGGCTATACGATAACAAATACCTATGTTGAGCCAATCAAACCAACACCACTACAACCAGGTAAAACAACTGTAAGTGTCACAAAAGTATGGCGTGGAAACGTAAGCGAAAATAGTGTACAAGTACAGTTATATAAAAATGGAGAAGTAATGGGTGCTCCTGTTACCTTAAACGAATCTAATCAATGGAAATATGAGTTTACAGATTTATTAGTCGTAGATACTCCAGAACAACCAACACCGAATATCTATACCGTGAAAGAAGTCGGGGAAGCGAACAATCGAGTAACAGTAGGAGACCATACATATACTGTTAATGTTGAAGGAACGCAAGCAAATGGCTATACGATAACAAATACCTATGTTGAGCCAATCAAACCAACACCACTACAACCAGGTAAAACAACTGTAAGTGTCACAAAAGTATGGCGTGGAAACGTAAGCGAAAATAGTGTACAAGTACAGTTATATAAAAATGGAGAAGTAATGGGTGCTCCTGTCACCTTAAACGAATCTAATCAATGGAAACATGAGTTTACAGATTTGTTCGTTGTAGACACTATGGAACAAGCAATACCGAATATCTATACCGTGAAAGAAGTTGGGGAAGCGAACAATCGAGTGACAGTAGGAGACCACACATATACGGTTAATACAGAAGGAACGCAAGCAAATGGCTATACGATAACAAATACCTATGTTGAGCCAATCAAACCGACACCACTACAACCAGGAACAACAAGTGTCAGTGTTACAAAAGTATGGCGTGGAAACGTCAGCGAAAATAGTGTACAAGTACAGTTATATAAAAATGGAGAAGCAATAGGTGCTCCTGTTACATTAAACGAATCTAATCAATGGAAACATGATTTTACAAATTTATTAGTCGTAGATACTCCAGAACAACCAACACCGAATATCTATACCGTGAAAGAAGTCGGGGAAGCGAACAATCGAGTAACAAAAGGAGCCAACACATATACCGTTAATGTCGAAGGAACTCAAAAAAATGGTTATACAATAACCAATACATATGTTGAACCAATAGTACCTACTAATTCTTCTAATTTAAGTAAAGTATTGATAGAAGAAAATAAAAATTCTATTTTGCCAAAAACAGGAACTATAGATTCTTCTATTTACTCATTAGTTCTATTTGTTATTGCTGGAGTAGTATACTCATTTAGAAATAAAAAAGAATAAGTGATTTTATCAGCCGATAATGAGGAATGTTCTTCGTTATCGGTTTTTTATTTTTAAATTTTAGTATAACATAATTTTATTTGTGTGATTTAATCAAAAATAAAAGGCTCTTCGTCAAATTGTGTTGGTGGAGAGAAATAGTGAGTATGTTGGTAGTGAATGGCATTAACCATTCACTACCTTTTTCCCATTCTTTTTCTGCCATTGGGAATGGTGTTGTATGATTAAAATACGTAATCTAAAATAGGAAAAACGTCTATAGCCATAGGCAATGCGTTTGATAACTTTAATATGATTGTTGATAGCTTCTGTGATACCGTTTGAATAAGGTGTGGTAAAAGCTTGATAAATACCATTCTGATAGGTTTTAAAAATATCAAATTTCTTTCTAAACCACTCTGG
>NZ_WNJX01000008.1:0-71634 GCF_010892375.1 Granulicatella sp. zg-84
CCACATACGATGTCGTTCATCAATTAAGAGATGCTTTACATAATAGAGATTTTGACCGATTTGAAGAAATACTCATATGGGCTAAACAGGAAGCTATTTCTCCTGGTTTACGTAGAGTATTAAGAACTTTCAAAGGGTATTTACCCTATATTAAAAACACCTTTATCTACCATCATTTGACTAACGGTGCACTTGAAGGAATCAATCATAAAATTAAAGTACTTAAGAGAAATGCCTATGGTTATCGTAACTTTTCACATTTTAGAAATCGTATTTTATTCATGTGTAAGTTATATGTACCGTATACCGTACCATCTACTTCACTAGTTGCTTAATAGTTTAAGTCAAAAGTGACGTACGAATAGCTCCTTCTCCGCACAACGTAGGGGAAAAGACATGTATCGTGTACATGTCGGTGAGCCGTACATCACTTTGTGACTTAAACTAAAAAGATAGTGACGTAACATTCGTGACATCACTACCTTTTATGAGTCATCAACCCTATTTGACATAGAGCCAAAATATACTTGAAGAGGTACTCCCTGATAAAATATACCGAGGAAACATTATACACAGTGATCAAGGTTAGTAGTACCAGCATGCTTTTTATCATCAATTCTTAGAAGAAAGTAGCTATTTCAGATTATATTGACTATGACAACAAACAAATCAACGTAAAACTAAAAGGACTGAGTCCTGTACAGCACAGAATTCAATCCTTCAACTAAATATATATTGTCTAACTTTTAGGGGTCACTTTAATCTCCAACACGATTTATTATAGAGCCATTATTTATCAGCATTTTCTTGTTCTGCTGCTTGTTCTTCTCTAATTTTTTTGATGATACTTCCCATTTTAATTGCTTCATCATTATAATAACGGTATTGACGTGCAGCACCGTCACCGATATAACTAATTGGAGAAAAGATTTCACTTCTAAATGCTTCATTTTCGTCAATTAAAGAGTCGTCAACGACACGTCTTGTCACACGAGCAATAACATTTGTTAATGCACCACATTCAACCATTTCAATCACTTCACATTCAATAGAAACAGGACAAGCATCTACTAGTGGTGCATCTACTGTTTCACCTAGTGTATAGGTTAAGCCAGTAATAGCAAATTTGTCTTTACGGCTATTAAAACCAGCTAATTCAGATTCTTTTGTTAGTTCTTGTGTTGGAATATTTACCGTAAATTGACGGTGTTTTGTAATTTCTGTAATGGCGTTGCCTTTTGTTCTCATGGCAATAACCATCATACTTCCTAAAGAATAAGCTGAACTAGATGTTGAGATATTGTATCCGTGAACATCATCTTTGTATCCTAAAAAGAAAACAGGAAATCCAAAGTATAATTTTCTTGTTTCAAATGTTTTTTTCACTTTTTTATTCTCCATTCATATTTTGTCTTTGACTTTCTAATTTTACAACAATTTTTCGTAATTGGCACTTAGAATATTTTGGATTTTGAGATTCTTTTAATAAATTTTGTGTCACGGGATGTGTCACGTTCATTGGTATATTGAAATCATTGATTTCATCAACAATTTCTCCTTCAAACATCACTAATACACGATGACATATTGCATAGCATAAATTAAAATCATGTGAAATAAACACATAGGTTTGATTGTATCTTGCTTTTAAGTCATATAAAAGTTTTAAGAGTTGTCCTTGAATTAAAGGGTCTAATCCACTTAATGCTTCATCAAAAATAATGACATCTGGTTTTAGTAATAATGCTCTAGCAATACAAATTCTTTGTAGTTGTCCTCCACTTAGTTCTTTAGACGTTTTTTCCAAATAAGTATCGTCCAATCCTACATCTTTTAAAATAGCACTAATTTCTTCCATTTGAATGGTTTCTTTTAATGCTTCACATAAAATTTGCTTCACAGTAAATAATGGATTGACCGCATGAAATGCATCTTGAAACACAAGAAGAATACGAACTCCATCTTTTTTAACACAGTATGGTTTTCCGTCTAATAATACTTGTCCTTTTGTTGCTTTTTCAAGTCCAATAAGAATTTTTGCCAGTGTACTTTTACCACTGCCACTCTCACCCATAATACCAATAATTTCACCTTTTTTGATATGAAAATGACAATCTTTTAATATCTCTTTGCCTTGAAAACTTTTATAAATATGCTGACATTCAATCATGTTCATTCACCAACCGTTCATAAGGATTGCCTAATACCAATTCTTGTGTATAAGGATGTTGAGGATTTTCTAATACGTCTTCTACAAAGCCCCTCTCGACAATATCGCCTTTGTACATGACTAACATTTCGCCACCTAATGCATGTGCTAAGTCGTAATCATGTGTGACGGTAATCAATGTTTTTCCTTTTTCAAGTAACATTTTCAATAGGCGAACGATATTATCTCGGTTATAAGCATCTAATGCAGAGGTCGGTTCATCTAAAATAATTGTATCCGTATTTAAACATAACAAAATAGCTAACATGACACGTTGAAGCATTCCACCACTTAACTCAAATGGATACTTTTCTAATACGTCTTGTGGATGTCCTAGGCGAACATCTTTCATAGCTTGAATAGCTTTGTCCAAACAACCCTCTTTAGACATTTTGTCGTGACTTAAAATGGTTTCTAAAAAGTGTACTTTTATTTTTTGGAATGGATTGAACATTGCCATTGGATTTTGCACCATATAAGCAATTTTTGTACCACGAAGTACTTGCCATTCTTTTTTTGACAAATCCAATAATGATAGGCCTTTATACAATATCTTTCCACTAATGATTGCTTGCTTTGGTACTTGTCCAATAATCATTTTGGTTAAAAGAGTCTTACCAGAACCACTTTCCCCAATAATGATTAAAGACTTACCTATTGTTAAGTCAATATCAATATGGTTGAGCAAAACAGTATCACCAATTTGAACAGATAGAGCATCTACAACTAATTTTTCCATAATTGTTTCCACCCTTTCTCATCAAAATGTTCTCCTAATAAATTAAAAGAAATAACTGTTAAGAAAATGGCAAGACCAGGGGACATCATCGTCCAAACAGCTGTTCTGAAATATGGACGTGCGTCGTGTAACATCATGCCCCATTCTGACACATTGGGTTGAACACCAATACCTAAAAATGAAAATCCTGAAATCATTAAAATAATGTTCCCAATATTCATTAAAGCTACAACTAAAATAGGTTTATAAATAAATGGCAAAATATGTACTTTTAGCACGTGTATAATAGGCATTCCCATTGTGAGTGAAGCTGTTACAAATGATTCTTCTTTGGCACTTTTTACAAGATTGATAACTAAACGAGCATAGTAAACCCACTCTACAATGACAACCGCAATGACCATATTACTCATTCCTTGCCCTAAAATACCAATGGTTGCCAAAGACAACAAGAAACTTGGGAAAGCAGAAATGACATTGGCAAACCATAAAAATGTTTGTTCCACTTTTCCTTGATACCAGCCAATGATTAAACCAATAGTAACCCCTATTGTTACTTCTAGTACGGTAATTAAAAATGCTAAAAATAAAGAAAATCTAGCCCCATACAACAATCTAGACAAAACATCTCTACCTAATTGATCTGTTCCTAATAAATGAGATTGCTCGGGTGCAAGTAATTTATGCGTAATATCCACATATTGCGGATCAAATGGAGCAATCATAGAGGCAAAAATCGCACAAATAAGTAAAATAGATAAAATGGTCAGTGAAAAAATAAAACGTTTAGACATGTTTGGTTTCACCTCTTTTTCTAATACGTGGGTCAATCCATAATGTAATGTCGTGTACCACTAAATTATTGACTAAAAATAAGGAACCAAATAAGAGCATGCACGCTTGAATAATCGGAATATCTGTTGATTGTAAAGCGTGAACAAATAATCCTCCGATACCATTAAATGCAAATACTTCTTCAATAATCAATGACCCTGTAATTAAATAAATAAAGGTCAAACTAAGTCCTGTTACAATAGCTGGTAGAGCATTTCGTAATAAGTGATGTTTAATGATATAAGACATTTTGACACCACGTAACATTGCATTTTGGACGTGGACACTGTCCATTTGTTCACTAATCACTTTACGAATGAGTGCTGTATATTGCCCAATAATTGGAATACTCAATGTAATACTTGGCAAAATAACACTTGTTATATCTCCTTTACCGGAAACGGGTAGCCATTTTAATTGAACGGCAAAAAGAATAATCAATAGATAACCTAACCAAAACGTAGGCACGGAAACACTTGAAAAACAGAAAAATTGTATTACTCTATCCAAAATAGAGTGTTTGCGTATACCTGTTAGTACACCTAATGGTAACGATATGACAATAACTAATATAAATGAAATAGATCCTAAATATAAAGTCGATAAAAAACTTGTCGCTACAAGTGGTAAAACGGGTAATTTTAATAAGTAGGAGTTGCCAAAATTACCAACAATCGCTTTAGATAACCAATCTAAATATTGTTCAAGCCATGATTTATTTAATCCTAAATACTCTCTTGCATTGGCTAAAGATTCTGCTGTAATACCAATTTTGGAAATGCGTAAGTAACTTTCAGCGGGATCTTGAGAGGATAGTTTTGTTAGCAAAAAGGTCAATATCGAGATTAGTAATAAAGCAACAAAAAATGATAGGCATTTTTTTAACATATCTTCTTCATCCTTTTCTAAATGAAAGCCCCACTTATGCGTGTGGGGCCTCTTCTCTTTTATAAATGTACTATTTTGCTTTACTAATGTAGCGTAGTGGTAGAGAATTTTCTTCAGGTGCAAAACGTACACCTTCTAATTCACCTGCACGATAAACAGATACAACAGATTGATACGTAATTGGAATATACACTGCTTCTTCGTGTAAGATTGTCAGTGCTTTTTTATAACCTGCATCAACTTTTGCTTCATCTGGTTCTACCAATGTTTCTCTTATGACTTTGTCTAATTCAGGTTTAACCGCCAATGCTTCTAAAGAAATACTTTCAGGATGTCCATGTTCTGCTGTTTCAGCAAGTGCTGTCATCCATGCGTGTGGATCCCATGGTGCTCCCCATGAATACGTTAGCATCATGTCAAAATTACCTGATTTTGCATTTGTCCAGTATCCATTTTCTTCCATTGCTTGTAATTGCACATCAATTCCTAATTTTTTCCATTCACCTTGGAAATATTCACCTAAATCTTTATCTGCGGCATTAGTTGAAATATATGGCATGTTGATTGTTAATTTTTTACCATCTTTTTCACGAACGCCGTCTGCACCTTTTTTCCATCCGGCTTCATCTAATAGTGATTCTGCTTTTTTGACATCATATTCATAAGGTGTTAATCCTGCGTCAGAGTGAGGTGTTTTTTTAGAGAAAATAGTGTCTGCTGGTTTTTCTGTTCCTCTAAATAAGTTCTCTGAAATTTCTTTTTTATTCATCGCATGATTCATTGCTTTACGAACGACTCTATCTTGGAAAACAGGCTGTTTAGCATTCAATAATAATAAACGTGTAGATAGTGGGTCAGATACCCCTGTTTTATATTTACTATCTTTTGCATATTGTGCAAAAGTATCTAAACTAATCAATCCATTTCCGTATAATAAGTCTAAATTACCAGACTCAAACTCTAATACTCTCGTTTGTGGGTCTGCAATGATTTTAATCGTAACTTCTTTTAATTTTGGTTTTTCTCCCCAATAATTTTCATTACGAACAAAAGTTGCATACTCGTCTTTTTTCTTTTCTTTTAAAACCCATTGTCCTGTTCCAACAGACATTTTTACATTGTCTTTGGTTGTATCATCACCCTCTGGAAATCCTGCATCTCCTAAGAAACGAATTGGGCGAATCATGGCTAAATCATACAATGTTGCACTGTAAGGTTGTTTTAATGTTAATTCAAATGTGTAGTCATCAACAACTTTATATGTGTCTAATTGTTGTGTGAAATTAAACCATGAATGATTTGATTTATTTGCTTCTGAAAAAATTGTATCGAAATTACGCTTAACGTTTTTAGCATTAAATTCAGATCCATCTGAGAATTTAGCATGTCTTAATTTAAATGTGTATGTTTTACCGTCTTCACTAATTTTCCACGATTCTGCTAAAACAGGTTCGATAACACCGTTGTCCCCATAACGTACTAAGCCCTCATAGACCATATCTTGTGTCACAAATTGATCCGGATTGTAGCGATGCGGATTTAAATCTCCAACATCTTGACTCCATGCAATTGTTAATTTTTCTTTATCGGACGCCATTTCTGTTTTATCCATTTTATTTTCTGATGTTGCGTCTTGTTTTTGTTGACAAGCTGCTAACATCAGCACTGATCCTGCTAAGCCAAGCCATAATTTGCTTTTTTTCATAATAATAAAATCTCCCTTGAATTTAATATTTTCCTTCTAAATAATCTCTTAACTCTTCAACAAACGTTGTTGGCAGTTTTAAAATATTTTGTAACTCGTCTTTATAAACAGTGATAATTTCGTTTTCTCTTCCTTGAGCAACTTTTTGGGTCCATTCAGGATCTAGTAATAATGGTTTTCCCAATGCAAACAATGGAATATTGGCATCCAATACTTTTTGAGCATCTTCACCTGTGCGAATATTTCCAACAGCAATAAAAGGTACTCGATTGTCAATTTTCTCAACAATTTTATGCATAATTGGTTCTGTTTGATTGGTTTCTCTAAGAGATGAACGCCATACATTTGATACTGAAGTATGCAAATAATCTATACCATTACGAATGAGTTGCTCAATCAACTGTAATGTATCAAACAGTGTAATACCTGGATTTTCAATTTCTTCTGGAGAAAAGCGATAGCCTAGTAAAAATGGTTTTGTTGCTTTTTCTTTAATAAGCTGTTTCGCCTTTTTCACTAATGTTTTTGAAAAACGCATTCGATTATTTGGTGTTCCACCCCATTTATCACGACGAATATTTGAATGTGGTGAATAGAATTGTTGTAGTAAATAAGTATTTGCACCATGCAATTCAACCCCATCAAATCCTGCTTCCATTGCACGTTCAATTGCACGTAAAAACAGATCCATCATCTCATTTACTTCGGGTGCTGTTAGTGCTCTTGGTGTAACCGTAAAACTTCTAATCGCATTGACAGCACTTGGTGCAACAGGCTGTTTGCCACCTATCACATCAGGAAAGACCATTCTACCTCCATGATAAATTTGTAAAATTGCCAAACTACCTTCTTCTTGAATGGCTTTTGCTAATCGGCTTAATCCTTCAATTTTATCGTCTTCAGCGACGCTAAAACTGTTTTCAAATGCTTGTCCTAAAGGATCAATATAAGCACAACCTGTGACAATCATACCTACTCCTTTTGCACGTTGTTTATAATAATCAATATCTGCTTGTGACACATAGCCTCCTGGTTCACATGCACTAATGGTCATAGGGGCCATGACAACTCTATTTCTTAATTCTACCCCATTTTCAAATATTACTTTATCTTGAATATGTTTCCCCATTTTATGCCTCCTTCCTAGTTATTAAATAGCTTTCCCATTCATTAGAATGGGTGTTTTCAAAGCATGTGACAGTGCCTTGTGGAAAATCAATGTTCCAAAAAACAGCATCTTTATCAATCACTGATTGATAGAGCAACCGTAACACGCCTAAATGTGCCACAATCGCAATACTGTCGTTTTGATGGGCTTTCAAAATTCTGTCAAATGCTTCCCAAACACGATGTTGAAACTGAGTAAATGGTTCAGCTAGTGGTGGAGTTACCTCAAAAGGTGCCTCCAACCACGCTTGCCATTCCTCAGGATATGTTGCTTGAATTTGATCAGCATTTAACCCTTCCCACTGACCAAATCCTTTTTCATCAAAGCCTTTTACTGTATCAAATACTTGATTTTCAAAAATGATACTGGCTGTTTCATAAGTTCTTTTTAATGTACTGATGTAAATTTTATCGACTGGATAATCTGCCATAATGTCTTTTATGCGATGTGCTTGTTGTTTACCTGTGTCATTGATAGACACATCTGCACTCCCGTAAAAACATCTTGCTTTATTATAATCCGTTTCGCCATGTCGCATCATATAAACTTTCATATCATCAGTCCTAACAATAATAAGATATGAGCAATTTCAACAAATGCTCCTAATGTATCTCCTGTATGCCCATCTATTTTTTTGTAGACAAACCATCTATATCCCACTGCTCCTAATAACACAAGCATATATCCTACAAAGCCTTTTATACCAAATACCAACGTTAACGATACAATCGGTAATATTTGTGCCAAAGCAATTTGGGTTAAAGTCGTTCCTGAGAAAAATTGACCAGAACCTCCTGTTGCTCGTGCATAAGTCATTTCATAAAGTTGTAACGATAAGCCGGCTTTACCTATCATGGATAGACAAACAACAATAAACCATTTAGGTTCTGGTAAATACGAAAAAGATACAAACATTACGCTATAATACAAAATTAAGGCGAGCACACCATTACTACCAATGCGACTGTCTTTCATGATTTCTAACATACGTTCTTTTTTTCGTGAGGAAAACAAGCCATCTGCCATATCTGCCAAACCGTCTAAGTGAAATCCTCCTGTTAATAAAACATCAAACAGAAAGGTAAGTATCCATGCAATTAGCTTTGGTAAAAATAATTGGGTAATAAAGTAAAATGCTCCAGATATAAGACCAATCAAAAAACCAAATAATGTAATAAATGGAATTCCTTTTCGCACATAAGATATATCTATCGTTTTAGGAATAGCAATGCGACTAAAAAATTGTGTGTAAATAATCAATGCTTTTATCATTTTAATCGTTGTGATAGCCCACAAATGACTAAGTAGACTTCACTTGCCTCCTTTGCTAAATGTTGATTGATATTGCCTAGAACATCTCTAAAATAGCGCCCTAATGCTGTATCAGGGACAATACCCAATCCGATTTCATTCGTCACAATATACATTGTTGTATCTTTTTCTCTAACAGCATCCATCACGGCTTGCCATTCTTTTTGAATATGTGCTGTCACAATACTTTGTTGTTCTTTCGTTAAAAAATTCGTATCTTCCATCATAATTTTCTCAGGAAATAATGTTTCTACCGTATCAAACAAAACATTCGTCGTTAACATCGTTGCACAATCTAATAAATAATAATCGTACGATTGTGTCTGTATCCATGCACCAATATGATCGTATTGTTCATGGTTTCCCCATGATTTTGGTCGACGTTCTTGATGCAACCGTACACGCTCTTGCCATTCTGCATCTGGTTGTTTCATCACCCCTGTGGCAATATAGCAAACATTGTCTTTATCCCACAGCTGTTCTTCGGTAAAGGAAGATTTGCCACTTCTAGCACCTCCCGTGACTAATACAATCTTACCCATATAGCTCACCAAATACATCGTCAAATACATTCAATGTACGCTCAATATCTTCTGTCGTATGTGCTGTTGACATGAAATTCGATTCATATTGAGAAGGTGCAATATACACCCCTTTTTCAAGTAATAAACGATGCACTTTAGCAAATAAATCTTGATCACTTGATTTAGAATCTTCAAAGTTTTTTACTGCATTTTCGTTAAAGAAGAATCCAAACATTGTCCCTGCACTCACGACTTGTAAAGGTATAGTGTATTTGTTTGCCAACTCTTTCAATCCTGTACACAGCATATCAACATGTTTTTCCATTTGTTTAAATAAATCGGGTGTTAAACGGTTAACTGTTTCATAACCTGCCGTCATGGCAATCGGGTTACCAGATAATGTCCCTGCTTGATAGATGCTACCTAAAGGGGCTACTTCGTCCATATATTCTTTTTTACCACCAAAAACAGCAACTGGGAAACCACCACCCACGACTTTACCAAGACAAATTAAATCTGGTTCAACATCATATAATCCTGTTGCGCCTGTATAACTTGCTCTAAAACCTGTCATCACTTCATCAATAATAAACAATGCGCCGTGTTTTTTTGTCAATGAACGAATGGCTTGTATAAATGCTTCATCGGCTTTAATCAAACCCATATTGCCTGCAACTGCTTCGATAATGACACATGCAATATCATCTCCACATTGTTCAAAACATGCGTTTAATGCCTCTATATCGTTATAAGGTAATGTTAGTGTATCTTGTGCCGTAGAAGCCGGTACACCCGGAGAATTAGGCAATCCAAATGTCGCCACACCCGAACCCGCTTGAACTAAAAACGCATCACTATGCCCATGATAACAGCCAATAAATTTAATAATTTTATCACGTTTTGTTACACCACGTGCCACACGAATGGCACTCATAGTTGCCTCTGTTCCTGAGCTAACCATACGTAATTTTTCCAAATAAGGTACTCGTTTTTGTAATAATTCACCCAATCGTGTTTCTGTTGGACTTGGAGCACCATAACTTGTTCCTTTTAACACAGCTTTTTGAACAGCATCAATCACATCATCTTGTGCATGGCCTAAAATCATTGGTCCCCATGACAACACATAATCAATGTATTGATTACCATCAACATCATAAAGATAGGCTCCTTTTGCTTTATCAATGAATAAAGGTATACCTCCCACAGCTTTAAATGCTCTTACTGGACTATTTACTCCACCTGGAAATACGTTTTGAGATGCCTCAAAAGATTTTACTGACTGTTCTATTTTCATTGTTTACTCCTTACTGCTGAAGATATGTTGCGGCATCTTTGGCAAAGTATGTTAAAATTAAATCTGCTCCAGCACGCTTCATACCTGTTAACATTTCTAGAACGACTAATTTTTCATCAATCCAACCATTTTGTGCGGCTGCTTTCACCATGGCATATTCACCACTTACATTATACGCAACAACTGGTAAATGCGTTCTTTCTTTTACATCTCTTAAAATATCTAAAAAGGCAAGTGCAGGTTTAACCATTAAGAAGTCTGCACCTTCTTCTTCATCACTTTTTGCTTCTCTTAGTGCTTCTAAACGATTAGCAGGATCCATTTGATATGTTTTTCTATCGCCAAAAGCTGGTGCACTTTCTCCCGCATCTCTAAATGGTCCATAAAAGCTAGAGGCGAATTTAACAGAATACGACATAATTGGTGTATAAGCAAAACCTGCTTCATCTAATCCTTTGCGAATAGACATGACATACCCGTCCATTGCATTTGACGGAGCGATAATATCTGCACCTGCTTTTGCTTGTGAAATAGCTACTTGGGTTAATTTTTCAAGAGATATATCATTACAAACATGACCTCTATCTAATAAACCGCAATGTCCATGACTTGTAAATTCACATAAACATGTATCAGCAATTACAATTAAGTCTGGATAATGTTTTTTGATTAAACGAATAGCTTGTTGCACAATCCCATCATCGTCCCATGCGGCTGAACCAATCTCATCTTTATGCTTTGGAATACCAAAAACAATAATAGCTTGTATCCCCAAAGAAACAATCTCTTTGACTTCATCTAACACATGCGTTAATGGTAATTGATATACATTAGGCATTGACAGAATTTCTTTTGGTTCTTGTAAATCTTCTTTTACAAAAATTGGTTGAATAAAATCATTGACAGACAAACTTGTCTCTCTTACTAAATCTCTAAATGCCTTTGTTTGTCTTAAACGTCTATGTCTGGCAAACATGTCATTCACCTCTTTCTCTATTTTGAATAATGGTTTCAATCATATTATCAATGGCCGGTGTATCTGGCATAAAATCAACAATTTGATGACTATTCATCACAGCTTGTTGTGTTGTCGTACCAATAACAGCAACTTGATGATGTTTTGGTAATTGTTCTCTAACCTGTATCAAACTTTCCCAAGCAGATGGACTAGCAAATGTCCAAATCACATCTTTTTCTTTACACAATGCATCAATCATAGATTGTCCTTTTTTGTTTGGTTTTGTGTCATACATTGCCCAAGCTAATGCTGTATGCCCATTATCTTTTAGTGTTTGTGCAATAATTGGATTAGATAAACTACTTTGTGGCAATAATACTGTTTGATGTGACAGACCAAGTGTCAACCACTCTCCTACAAAATCAACACCGTATTGACTAACACTTTCAAAATCAACTGTATACCCTAAATCCTCTACACTTTGTGTTGTTTTATGCCCAATCGTTGCAATACGGACATTTAAATCACGCATATAAGGTGCAAAGCACTCTGCCGCCACTGCACTCGTAAAGAAAACCCAGTCGGCTTTATGCAAATTATTTAAAATCATCTTTGGCATATCATTTGCTGTACAATGTATCAATGGTGCATGAACAATATCTAATCCCAATGTGTTTAATGCATTTGTCCAATCTTTTTCTAAAGGATGCTCTCTTGTAAATACAATTTTTCCCATTGGCATCACTCCTTATTTTATAATGACGATACCGTATGTTTTATCATCATATCTCATGTTCTACTATCTCTTGTTCTTAACTACTTTTTCCGACCAAAAGCACCTTGTGCCTCTAAACAATCTGCCGCGTTTTTTGCCAATGTATGTGCTTGTTCATCAGAAACAGTTGCATATACACATGTCATTGTTTCTTCTGTTGCCAACATCGTTTGTAGTGTATATATATTATCTTGTACAGTGGCATAGGCACCAATAGGAAAAGTACAATCACCATCCATTTGTTTTAAAAAGTCACGCTCAATGGTTACTTCTTGTGCCGTTTTTTCATCGTGTATACGTTGAATAATGTCTAAAACATACGTATCTTCTTCACGACATTCAATCGCTAAAGCACCTTGTGAAATAGCAGGTAAAAATACTTTTGTATCTAGTGGTTGTAAGGATAAAGTTTCTTTTTCTAACCACCCCATACGCGATAAACCTGCCATTGCTAAAACAATGGCATCATATTCTCCGTCTAACACTTTTTGAATACGTGTATCAATATTTCCTCTTAATGCAACAATGTTTAAATCAGGTCTTAATTTTAATAATTGTGCTTGACGTCTTAAACTACTTGTACCAACTTTTGCACCTTGCGGTAATGTATCTAATGTCATATTTGGCTGATGAAAAATCATACAATCTCTTACATCTTCACGTTTTGGAATAGCGCCTATAACACAACCATTTGGCAAAATAGACGGTACATCTTTTAAACTGTGAATAGCTATATCAATTTTTTTGTTTAGTAAACCAACTTCAATATCTTTGACAAAGACACCTTTTCCACCAATTTCTTGTAAACTGGCATGTACTAATTTATCGCCTGTTGTCTGGTAGGTCACTAATTCAAACGTCACATCAGGATTTGCTTTTTCTAATAAAGCAATCACTTGTTTTGTTTGTGTTAACGCTAATTGACTTTTACGTGTTCCTACTTTAATAATCATATATTACTCCTGTGTTAAATCTAATCCAAAAATCTTTGCAACAAGTGCAATGTCATACTCCGAATTGTCTCCAACAGACATTTCTTTTAATTGTAAAATCGGATTTTTTAATAGTTGATTGACAATACTCTTCATGTGTTTTTGAATAAGTTTGTGTTCTCTTTCTGATAAATGTGGTAATTTTCTTTCCAAACTGTCTAAAGCAGAGGCTTGTGCATTCAGAGCATTTTCTCTTAATTGCTTAATAAGAGGTACAATTCCTAAATTTTTACGCCATTCATCAAAAGCTATTAGCTCGTCATCAATCTTTAATACAATTTGATGTGCAATTTGTTCTCTTTGTGCTTGATAACTATCTAATTTTTGTGTCAGTGTATCAATATCATACAAATCTACCTTGGATGTTGGATGCACCGTTCTTGGTACCCCTAAATCAAAAACAATCGCTTGTTCTTTTAACATTGTTGGATGTACTAAATACGTTTGTGTACTAACAGCAGAAAAGACAATATCCGCTCTTGGTAACTCTTTCTCTAAGGCATCAATCGGACAAATACAAATATGCTCATGTCTATTATATTTTTCTGCTTTTTCAAGTGTACGATTAAAAAAGAGAATTTGTTTAAAAGAACGTTCTAATAAATAATTAGCTAATAATTGTCCAATCTCACCTAATCCAATTAACGCAACCGTTTTGTTTGATGTTTCTAAATTTAAGGCATCTAAGAGTTGTATGGCTGCAAAACTTACTGATGTTGGACGTTCATTGATTTTATATTGCTCATGCATACGTTTAGCAAATGAAACAGCTTGACGAAATGCATTATTTAATATAATTCCTGTTGTTCCAACTACATTGGCTTTTTCAAAAGCCTTTTTGAGTTGTCCTAAAATTTGTGTTTCACCTAGTATTCTAGACTCTAAACCAACAGATACTTTTAAAAGATGTCGTAATGCTTCATCGGCTTCTTTCATGACTAAATATTTTTCCAATTCTGTCACATCTACTTGGAACCAATCTGCTAAAAAATGTTTTGCATAATAACGTCCTGTATGTAATTGGTCAACGACAAGATATAATTCTGTACGATTACATGTGGATACAATGCAATCTTCTAAAATACTTTTTTCTTTGTATAATGTTTTTAATGCTTTCTCTAATGTGTCATCAGAGAAATGAATCGCCTCACGAATATGAATAGGCGTATTTTTATGTGTTAACCCAACATACAATAAATACATAATGCTTTCCTCTTATATTTCGTCTAATAGTTTTTCTAATTTTTGTCTGATTTCTTTTGCTCTCATAGGAGAAACACCATTGGTTGAAATATTGATAGAAAAATCTTTTTTCTCAACGATAGATACATTATAGAAGTCTGAAAAATGTTTATCCCCTGTATTATTCACTAATTGACACGTATCGGCATCTCTCATAATTTGTACATTAACTTCTTGATCATCTGTACACGCAAAAACTAATTTTGCACCGTTTAAATCACCTGTTTCATAACGACGTTCAATCCATGTAATGCATTCCTTTGGAATACTTTCATGCAATGTAGGACTAACAATCGTGACATGTGCCCCTTCTTGTAATAATTTTTTTAATTTTCTAGCTGCGACATTGCCCCCTCCAATCATTACAACACGTTTATTTTTAATGTTCATCATGACTGGATACATCTTTGTCTTCCTCCTGTTTTTTACTACGGAAAATTTTAGCACTACGTATATAATTTTTATCAGCTACTCCTAATCTGTAATTTACTAAACGTGCAATTACAAAGAAATAATCTGATAAACGATTGATATATTGTAATCCAATCTCGTTTACCGCTTCATCGGCTTCAATAACAGCAACAATACATCTTTCTAAACGTCTTGTCATCGTTCTTGCCATATGGAATAAACCTGCTAAAGAATGTCCTCCTGGAATAATGAAATGTTCCAATTTAGGAGGGATACCCATATAAGCATCAATTTTTTCTTCTAAAAAGGTAACATCTTCTATTTTTTGTTTATATGGTCGTAATTCACGAGGAGTGGCTAAATCACTTCCACAGTCGAATAAATGTTGTTGAATTTCTTCACATTCTTCTGTTAAGTCATTCAACACTTCGTATTGTTTCATTTCTGCTGTTAAATAACCTAAAAAGGAACATAATTCATCCATAGTTCCATATGCTTCAACACGAATATGTGTTTTAGACACACGGTCGCCTCCATATAATCTTGTAAAACCTTTATCTCCGTATTTTGTATAAATTCTCATGCTAATCTTCCTTATTTAAAATCTTATAAATTTGTTCCATATCTAAACTATTACGCAAAATAGTGGCAAGTTTATCATATTCTCTATCTTTAAATTCTTTTATCGTCACTGGTTTTTCTGTAATTGGCTCTAAACCTTTTTTTACACGGATACCATTCAAATAATCTCTTGTCCAATCTAAATTATCAAATACACCATGTAAATATGTTCCTTGCACTTGCCCATTATGCCCAATCGCGCCATCTAGTCGACTTGTTTCTTCACCATTTTGGACAGTTATTGTTGAAAATGGTGTGACACCGTCTGCAATCGTCGTTTCACCCATGTGTATTTCGTATCCTTCTAATACATGTCCATCGTGGTCTGCTTTAACTTGTGTTGTACGTTTCACAGATTTAAAAGTGGTACATGCGTCTAATAATCCTAATCCTTCAATTTCTTCAATAGAGGATTCAACATGTAGAGGATCTGTCATTTTTTTACCTAGTAATTGATAACCACCACAAATGCCAAAAATATGTACATCTTTTTCTAAACAATGTAAAATTTCTTTTTCTAAACCGGATTCTCTTAAATAATGCATATCTTCAATCGTATTTTTACTACCCGGTAAAATCAATAAATCAGGCAAACCAATGGCATCTCCTGGCATCACATAACGTACAGATACGTCTGGTTGAATTTCTAAGCTATGGAAATCTGTAAAATTAGACATACGTTTTAATCCAACAATCGCAACATCTAAATCTTTTTTCGTATCAAAACGTCTACTTTTTTGTACCAATGCAACACTATCTTCACTATCAATATCTAGATGTGCATATGGTACAACACCTAATACTTTTACATTTGTTAAAGATTCAATCATATCAATACCTGATTGAAGTAAGGCAACATCTCCTCTAAATTTATTGATAATGACACCTTTGACACGTTTTCTATCTTCTTCTGGCATAAGTTGAATGGTACCATAAATAGAGGCAAACACACCACCTTTATCAATATCCGCAACTAAGATAACAGGAGCATCTACTAATTTTGCCATACCCATATTCACAATATCTCTGTCATTCAAATTGATTTCAGCCGGACTACCTGCACCTTCTAAAACAATGACATCATTTTCATCACTTAATTGTTCATAAACTTCTTTGATTTTTGGTAATAGTTGTTGCTTAAATTCATGATATTCCACAGCGTCCATATCTGTTAATACTTCACCCATAAAGACAATTTGGGATTTTCTATCAGATGTTGGTTTCAATAAAACAGGATTCATACGTACATCTGGGTCAACACCTGCCGCTTCAGATTGAAACACTTGTGCTCTTCCCATTTCAGCACCTTTTTTTGTAATAAATGAATTCAATGCCATATTTTGAGATTTAAACGGAACAACAGATAAACCATCTTGTTTAAAAATACGACATAATCCAGCAACAATAATACTTTTTCCTGCATCAGATGCTGTCCCTTGAACCATAATTGATTTTGCCATGATGTTCTCCTTTATTTTCAATACATATTCTTTTATTTTACTATTTTTGTGCAAAATGTTCAAAGAACAATGCTTCATTTTTTGCAAGTGGCGTTCCAATAGTTTGATGTAATTTCACAATCCATGGAACAGACAAACCTGCTTCTTTTAATAACGTTGCTTCTTGAAATACTTGATATTTTTCTCCTTGAGTAAGAACCGAGCCTTTTTTAATCACATAGGCATAATCACAGCAATCATACATTAAATCCATATCGTGACTGGATAAAATAATACTTGTTCCTGCTTGAACTAATCGCTGCATTGTTTCATTCATTTTGTCACGTCCTTTTGGATCTAATCCAGCTGTTGGTTCATCCAATAGTAAAAATCTTGGTTGTAAAGCAAGCATCCCTGCAATCGCAACCCGTTTTTTTTGTCCATAACTTAAATATTGAACTGGTTTATCTTGTAAATGCGTAATATCCATTATATCAAGCACTTTAGAAACACGTTCATCAATGACATGTTTGTCATATCCTAAATTTTTTAATGCCATTGCTATATCTTCTTTAACAATCGTATAAAAAATTTGTTGTTCAGGGTTTTGGAAAACCATATTCACTTTTTGACGATAATCGTACAATGCCTTTTTATTTATTGTAATGGGTTGATTATCAAAAATGATTTCTCCTGATTCGGCCTTGAGTAGTCCCATAATCAATTTCATAATCGTTGATTTACCACTTCCATTCATGCCTAAAATACCTGTTATTTTACCTTCTTGGAATGCCATAGACACATGGTGAATGGTTGGAACTTTATCATAAGCAAATGTAACATCATTTAGTTGCAACATGATTGTCAATCCTTTCTGTATTACTCCTGTTCAAATTTCAACGCCAATACATCATTTAATACATCATTATCATGTAATAACTTTATAAACAAAGTATTACATAGTATCCCCCATGCATGATAATTATTTTTAAAGCCTTTAAACGAAAATTTCAGATCTAGCGTATCTCTCATTGTGATAAATTCATATAAAACTAAAAAAATAAAGCGATACATTAAGACAATAATGTCCAATAAAAATGTGGGCACTTTACATTTTTTCATCAACTGAATGAGTTGAGAAAAGGGAACGGTCAACACGAAAAAATAAGTTGACACACATGAACTATACACACGTAATAAAATCTCCAAAGCTAAACGAATACTTTTTTCAGTCATACCAATGTATCCATGAAACGCAGGGATAGAGAAAACAAAAGTATGCATATTTTTTCCGTACGTTAAAACAAATGTCAATAAACTAATAAAAATAAAAGGAATAATAACAAGTTGCCATTTGGCATAAACTGTCCACTTCACACGGGCAATATAGACTGTTATAGGAGCAATTACTCCTATAACAGCTAATTGAACCCACGCTATACCAGAAAAACTGAGTAGTAATAATCCAATATAGATGCACAATTTCTTTTCTGGCGACACATGTTTTAAACGATTTTCATGTGCGTATTTATCAAGCGTTAGCATTTTTAGATTTTCCTCTATTGTAACCAATCACATAGAAGATAATCCCTGCACCAATACTTCCTTGTAATGTAAATAATAAGCTTTCAACTTCACCAGCTGGCTCATATAAAGATTCAAACCATGGCTCATAGTCTGGTTGAACTTCTTTAATGGCTGTTTCTGCTGCATCATCGGTACCACCATATTCAGCATCTTTAGGTGCAAACACAAAAGCACCTAACATTACGCAAACGGCAGCTAAAAGTAAAAGAATGTTTTGTTTTTTCATTTGAATACCCCCGCTTTTTCAACATCGGCTGATGTAATTAAGTTGTATAGGACAACTGTTAATAAACCTTCAACAATCGCAATTGGAATTTGTGTTGTCAAAAAGACTGCCATAAATTTCACAATAGCACCAACAACACCTGTTTCTGCATCAGGGAAAACTAATCCTAATTGAACAGATGTAACAAAATATGTTGCGATGTCTGCAACAAACGCACATAAAAATAAAGATATACGTGTTGATACATTCATTTTTAACGCTAATTTATAGACAGCATAACCAACAAAAGGTCCTACAATCGCCATTGAAAATGCATTTGCACCTAATGTCGTTAACCCACCATGAGCAAGCAATAGCGCTTGGAATAATAAACAAATCGTTCCTAAAACACTAATAACACTAGGTCCAAACATCGCTGTTCCTAATCCAACACCAGTTGGATGTGACGTTGAGCCTGTAACAGAGGGAATTTTTAAGGCTGATAAAATAAAAATAAATGCTCCAGATAATGCCAACATTGTTTTATTTTTCGGATTTTCTGCTACAATTTTTTTCATTTGAACTAAACCTAAAATGAAAAATGGAATAAATACAATAAACCAAATACCTGCCCATAAAGGTGGTAAATAGCCTTCCATAATATGCATTGCATGAGCTGATTGTGATGAAATCAACATAAATAAAACAATCAAGGCGGAAAACATCACAATGTTTTTTACTGATTTTTTCATACTTCTTCTCCTTTGTTTGTCACAGAACATTTCTAAAAAAACGGTTACACTCCTTTCTTGAAAAAATTGAAACATCCCACAACTTTTTTTATGTTTAACACATAATGTGTTAAATAATAAACACATGGAACAAAAGAATAGATAAATGACCTATCTATTCTTTTGTATATATCATTAAAGTGGATTTTTCTTTACAATCATTGTTGTAAAGTAACTTAGTTTTTCATCCACAGAAAGATTTCTAACACCTTTTAACTCTGTTTGTTTATCCATTGTTGCGTTGCTTACTAAAAATGTATTATCCAATAACTCATATTTTTCCAATAATGGTAAAACTACGGATAAATGATTTGCCACTTTCATCAAAACAATCGTTTCATGATGACGTAATGCGGCTTCTATTTTGTCATGTCCTGCTGTTGCTGGAACAACGGCAAAAGATTCTTCATCCATTGTTAATGGTTGCCCTAAGAATGACGCAATACTTGAAAAAGACGTAATTCCAGGTATCGTTTGTGTATCAATATCATCTTTGACAATATCCAATAAATAACTGTATGTGCTGTATACCATTGGATCACCCAATGTAATGAAACCTACATTTTTACCGGCTTTCACATCTTCCACAATTTCTTGGGCAATTTGTTCCCACTGCCCTTGTTTTTCTTCTTTTGCTCGAACCATTGGAAAATGTCTTTGTTTAATTTCTAAATCACTTTTAATATATGGTTCAGCTATTGTTAATGCTAAACTTTTTGCACCTTTTTTTGCTTCAGGTGTGTATAAAATATCTAAATCATGAATTAAGCGACTTGCTTTTATTGTCACTAATTCACTATCTCCTGGTCCAACACCAATTCCGTAAAATTTCGCCATATTTTCTCCTATTATGCAATCACATCTAATAAATGTTGAATATATAATTGTTGTATTTCTTTATATTCACCTAAACCAATCAAGTGGGCTGTGACTGTATATCCTTTTTTACTAAAATATGTATACCATGAATCTTCTTCATCAGAAGCCATATCATTTGTTGCATGATCCCCAGCAACTAACATAAATGGTGCTAAATGAACGTGTTTTACATTTGTTTGTCTTAATCGTTCTTCAATCAATTCAACATCAGGATAACTTTCGACAGCTCCTACATAAACAGGTTCATTCATTAACATGTGATCGATGGCAGCATAAGATGTGAAAGCATAGTGTTGACTTCCGTGTCCCATTAACACCGTTGCCGTTTCTTCTCCAAATTGACCATATTTATCTAATAAAATACGTTTGATAGCTTCATAATCTTCAATACTGCTTAATAAAGGTTTGGCAATTTTTAATACATCAAATTTATCTTCAAATTGAATCGCTTGTACCAATACTTTTTCATATTCATCACCTAAAATCATATGCAATGGTTGTACATAAACTTCCGTAACACCTTCTTGATACATTCTTTCCAATGCTTGTGCCACTGTATCAATGTGCAAATCTTCTTGTTTTAAAATACGTCTAATAACAATATTTGATGTGAATGCACGATATACTTTATATTCAGAAAATTGATGTTGAATGGCATTTTCACAAGCTTCAATTGTTTTTTTTCTTGTTTCTGGGAATGTTGTCCCAAAACTCACAACTAAAATGGCTTTAGTCATGTCTATCCCTCCCTAATTTAAAATACGTTCACATGTTTTGACAATAGATAAAATAGTCGGTTCATCTGTTTCAACAATTGTTGTAAATCCTGCTTTCTCAACCACTTTTCTTGTCATTTCTCCCATAACAATCACTGGTTTTTCTTTTAAAGAAACATCAACTTGTTCACTTACAGCAACCAATGTTTGTGCTGCAACTGAATTTGGTAAACAAATAACATCAAGGTCTTGCCAATTATCAGATAGAACGGCATGATCAAATGTCACATCATGTGTTTCTAAAGCTATAATGTCTTTGAATACTTCAGTCATTGCTTCATGTTTTTCTTTATCAACAAGTGCAATAAATTGTTCTTGTTTATTGTTTAGAGCATCCACTAGCATTGCATCATCAAACTGATTAACAGATAAGTCCACTAAAACACCTGTTTCTTTGACAGCTTTTAATGTATGATGTCCTAATGTATAAATATGTTTGTCTTGTAATGAACGAATATCCTTACCTTGCGATACTAATTCAGTTAAGAAATATTTCCAACTATGTGCGTCTGTGACGAATAAACCATTAACTTTGTCTAAATCAGGTAATGTAAAGTGTTGTTTTAAGAACGTATTTCTTGCTGGGAACGTATAAACACTAGCACCCGCATCTTTTAATAATTTTGGCAATTTACCTGTTTCAGATTGTTGAATTAACACACGTTTACCAAATAAAGCGAGTGCTTCATGGAAATTCAAATCATCTTTAAACGCAACAACTTGACCAATCACAATAACACTTGGTGCTTTAAATTGATGCTCTGATACAAGGGATACAATTGTTTCCAGCGTTCCTTTAATAGAACGTTGTTGTGGGTGTGTTCCCCATTCAACAATACCAACAGGCGTTTCTTTATCAAATCCTCTTGTCACAAGTTCTGTTACAATATTGTTTAAATTTTTCATTCCCATTAAAAAGACGAGTGTTCCTTTTAATTGAGAAATAGCATCCCAGTTCAATGCTTCATTTTCATCTTGTAAATGACCTGTAATTATGTGGAAACTTGTTGCTATATCACGATAAGTAATTGGAATACCTGCGTATGTTAATCCTGCAATAGCAGATGTCACACCTGGTACAACTTCAAAAGGAATACCTGCCTCTTTTAAAGCAATGCCTTCTTCTCCACCTCTACCAAAAACATAAGGATCGCCACTCTTTAAACGGACAACATGTTTTCCTTCTTTTGCTTTTTCGATTAAAATTGCTTCAATATCACGTTGTTTCACACAAGGCATGTTTGGTGCTTTACCAACATCAATTTTTTCACTTGTAGGTTTTACGTGTTGTAGAAGTGCTTGATTGACTAATCTATCATACACAACAACATCTGCTTCTTTTAATCGTCTAAGTCCTTTGACAGTTACTAATTCTTCATCTCCAGGACCTGCTCCTAGTAATGTTACTAATCCAGACATTTTATTCTCCTTTTGATTATTGTTTTACCAAATAATCACGTAATTCATCAATTGTTGATACCATTGCTGGATATTCAACTTTTGGACGTGAAATAACCACACAATCAATACCCAATTCTAAACATGCATCAATCTTGTCACGCACCCCACCAACATCGCCACTTTCTTTTGTGACAAAAACATTGGCATTCGCACGTTTTAATAATTCTTTATTACATTCTTTTGTAAATGGTGCTTTGATAGCATCAATTTGATCGGCTACCATACCGATTTTTTCGCAAGCAAGTAATACCTCTGATGTTGGTAACACACGAGCAATAATGCGTTTATCTGGTAAACCATCAACGAATAAAGGCAATGTTTTACTTCCTGTGCCTAAATAAACGACATGTCCTAAATCTTTGATAACCTCAATCGCCTCTTGTGTTGAATAAACAACAATCGCACCACTTAAATCTGATGTTGCAACACGTTCAAAACGCATATATTTTACACCAGCCATTTCTGCAGCACGCATTGCTTCCCTTGATACAATATCGGCAAATGGATGTGTCGAATCAATGATTTCATCGACATTATTTTCTTTAATAAAAGACACCATATCCTCAGCAGTCAATCTTCCTTGGATAACGGGTTGTCCATATTTAGAAGCTAAATGCTTACCATAGTCGGTTACCACAGATGTGGTAACCGAAATATTTAATTCATTTAATAATCCTAAGATAGCAGTACTATCTGATGTTCCACCAAATAATAACTTCATCATAATGTGTATCCTCTTGGTGTCACCATACGGCCATTTTTAATGTATGTTTCTTTATTTCCAATGATAACAATAGTTGTCATATCTACTAATGACTCATCTAAGTCTTTAATTGTTGTTAAAACATACTCTTCTTTTTTACGACCAATATCTTTACCAATACCAACAATAGTATCTTCAGATTTATATTGAGAAATAATAGATAATGCTTTTGATAAATGATCTGGTCTACCTTTACTTCTTGGGTTGTACAAGCAAATAACAAAATCTCCTTGTGCAGCCGCATGTAGACGTTTTTCAATAATAGGCATTGGTGTCATCAAGTCACTTAAACTAATATGACAGAAGTCATTCATCAATGGAGCACCCATTACCGCAGCAGCACCTAAACTTGCTGTAATACCAGGAACAACTTTTACTTCTAAATCAGAATCTTCACCAATTAATTCTAAAATCAATCCAGCCATACCGTATACACCGGCATCTCCACTTGATACAACACCAACATTTTTACCTGTTTCAATCGCTAAATCAATCGCTTTTTGGCAACGATCGATTTCTTGACGCATACCTGTTGCAACATGCTCTTTATCTTTTACTAAATCACGGATTAAACGCATATATGTTGAATAACCAACAATAATTTCACAATCCTCAATAGCTTGTAATGCCTCACGTGACATCAATTCTTCTTTACCTGGTCCTAAGCCAATAACGTATAACATATTTTTCTCCTTCATATGTGCATCTTTTTTATCTTTGTACTGGATATTTTGCTAAAGCATACGTACATCCGTCTTTTGCAAAGCGATCGGTTAATACTTGACCACCACTTGCAACATCAGCGCTTGCTAAAGCAACACTTCCAACACCCACTGTTTTTTTCACAAATTCAGATTGTGGGTATTTGTCTGCTACGACTAATAATTGTTCTTTTGTAAATGTTTCAAAAGGACATGACAATGTTTTAGCAAGTTCTAAAATGGCATGCTCTTCTTTTTTTACATCAATGCTCACGATTTTAGAAATCTCATTTGGATGAATGCCTTCTTGCTGACAGAATAGATGAAATCCTTGTGCAAAAACATCTGCAGCTACATCTTTTCTAGCACCAACACCTAAAATATATGGTTTAGGATAAATAACGGCTACATCATCTCTAAAAACATCCATCTGTTCTGTTGTCATCACAATAATAGGATCGCTTCCTTGTAACACATTTTCTAAATCATCTTTTCCAATGACTGTTAGACCACGAAAATCACTAACCCATGGTTTTTCCTGATAGAAATAAACGGTTTTTTTACTACCTAAATAACTATTAAACGGTTTAATGAATGGACGTAATTCACTACGCCAACCATTAACAGATTGGGCTAAAGTATCTAATGCTGCCACATTTTGAACATCAGTTGCTGTTGTAATCACCGGATTACCACCTAATAATTCAGCAATTTGTGTAGCAATCGTATTTGCTCCTCCTAAATGCCCACTTAATAAGCTGATGACATTTGTTGCTTTTTCATCCATAACAATAACAGCTGGATCGGCTGCTTTATCAGCAACTACTGGTGCAATAGAACGCACGACAATACCTGTCGCCATAATACAAATTAATACATCAACTTCTGTAAAAAGTGTTGCGATAGCTTTAACAGGACTTCCTTGTAGAGCAACCGTTCTTTCATCAGAAATTTTAGGCATTGTATATACCGTACTTTTTTTATCTAATTTTTCTTGTAATGTGAGTGCGGTTTTTTTTCCAACCTCTGTTAAAGCAACAATAGCATAGGTTGATTGATGATTATTTTGCATGGCTACTTTTCCCGTGACGGAATTCATGTTCAAATTCCTCATGATATAGTTTTGAATAATAGAATTCTTCTCCTAGGAAATCACCAACTAAAATCAAAGCTGTTTTTGTAATACCTGCTTCTTTTACTTTGTCTGCTATTGTTTCTAATGTACCAAATACTTTTCTTTCCTCAGGCCATGTTGCTTTGTAAATAACAGCTGCCGGTGTCGTTACTGGATACCCACCTTCTACTAATTCTTCAACAACTTTTTCAACACCATGAATAGATAAGAAAATCGCCATAGATGTTCTGTGTTGTGCAAAACTTCTTAATGATTCACGATCTGGTACTGGTGTTCTACCTGCCATACGTGTAATGATGACACTTTGTGATACTTCTGGTACTGTATATTCAGTTCCAATACTTGAGGCTGCTCCTAAGAATGAGCTAACACCTGGTGTGCAATCAAATTCAATACCACGTTTTTTCATTTCTTCTGTTTGTTCACGAATAGAACCATAAATAGAAAAATCTCCTGTTTGTAAGCGCACAACATCTTTTCCTGCTTTAACACCTGCTTCCATGACATCAATGATTTCCATTAAATGCATGCTCGCACTATCATAAATTTCTGCGCCTTCTTTACAGTATTCTAATAATGCTGGATTAACTAATGAACCGGCATAAATAACAATATCCGCTTGTGATAATTGTTTATATCCTTTTAATGTGATTAAATCCACATCTCCTGGTCCTGCACCAACAAAATGTACTTTTGACATAGTTTTTCTCCTCTTTAATCCGTTTATGCTTGTGCACTCTCTTGTGCTTCTTGATTTTCTAATGCCTTTTCACACGATACGATAATCGTTGGATTTTGTGGTTTAAAATAATGGCCTTTGCCTAAACCTGTCCAACGACCTGCTTGAATACTTGTTACTTCCAATTCTTGCCAGTCCATTTCTTCAGCGATTTCTGCTGCTTCAATGGCATTTTCTAATAAGATAAAGTTTAAGACTAAACGTCCACCCGGCACGAGTAATTCATGACACCAGTCAAAAATTTCACGCATATTGCCACCTGTACCACCTACAAAAATAGCATCAAACTGCCCTTCTAATGAGATAGGGGCAAGCCCTTCATGTAAGGTAACATTTTTACAGTTGAATTTTTCAATATTTTCTAATGTTAATGCTACGGCATCTGGATTTCTTTCAATGGCAACAACATCTAACTCTGGATATATATGTGCTGCTTGAATAGTCACGCTTCCTGTACCTGAACCAACATCTAGCATTCTTTTTGCACGGTGTAATTGTAATTTATCTATGCTAATAGCTCGAATTTCTTCTTTTGTCATAGGTACTTTTGTACGAATAAATTCATTATCTCTCATCCATGATCACCACCACATTCATTTTATATTCTCTATCTTCAACATCTTGTGCAAGACATGATGTTATTTTTTCATCGTCATAACTTAAATTTTCACCTATAATCACACGTTTGTTTAAACCACGTTGTACAGCTTCTTGAGCAATTTGATACGGACCAACATGATCATCTGTAACCATAAACACTTTTGATAAACTCATAATCAAATCAAAATTAGGGATTTTGGCATGACTACTTGTCAAATAGGCATCATTCATTGGAATAAATGCTTTACTTGCCAAATATTGCATAGCACTAACACCTGGCATAATTTCTACTTGACCTTTAAATTTCTCGGATAACCATTTTCCTAATCCATAAATTAGAGGATCTCCTGAAGCTAAATACACAAGTGTTTTATCTTCATCATAACTACGTAATAATTCTTCTAAAGCCAATAATTTTTTAGGAGGTACAACACCTTTGTGTGCATATTCTTCAGGTAAAATTTCTAAATGACGATCACTTCCAATAATGTAATCAGCCTTTTTAAATAAATCTTCATGTCCTAATAATCCATAACGTGTATCTCCAGGACCTATACCAATGACATAAATCATACCCATTCCTCCTTAATATCTTCTAATGGTTTTGTTGATGCTAAATAGCCTGTATCAGAAGAAAAAATCACAACATCCACTTCGACTTTTGGTTCTTTATATTTTAATAAACGTTCACTGCGTCCTTTAATTTTATCGGCAATCACTTGATACACATGCGTATATCCATATCTTTCTATAGCTTCACCTGCTGATTCTGTCGTTAAACATTTATCAACTTCTTGTAATAACTCGATTGGTGCACCTAATAATGCTAAATTAGCAATCAATGTTTCCATACGTGCATCAGCATCTTTACTATGCGTTGAGAAAATACCTGCTGCAACTTTTACAAGTTTGCCCATATGCCCAATCATCAATACTTTTGTAAAGCCAATACGTTGTACTTCTTTTAGAACATGCCCAATAAAATTACTCATATTCACAATACGTTCTTTATTAATACCAATTGTACCTGTCGCAAAATCTTCACCATAATTTCCCGGTGCTAGAACAACACTTGTTGCGCCTGTTTTATACAGCATTGTTAATTCCACTGTAATAGCTGCTTTCCAACTATCTTCTGACATTGGATTAACAATCCCTGTTGTTCCTAAAATAGAAATACCGCCAACAATACCTAATCTTGGATTGTACGTTAATAAAGCACGTTTTTCACCTTCTGGTGCCCAAATAACAATTTTTGCACCACAGTTTTCACCAATAATCTCCCTTGCTGCTTCTTCTATGACACGTCTTGGTGTTGGATTGATAGCAGCTTCTCCAACGCTGATTGCCAAACCTTTTTTAGTCACTCGACCAACACCTTCACCACCATCAATGATAATCTCTTTTTGGTCTGGTAATAAAGTAACAGTTGAGTAAATCAACATACCATGTGTTGCGTCTGCATCATCACCACCGTCTTTTTCAACGGCTGCTGTTGCTGTGTTTTCTCCAAAGGATTGATCGTGTAAAGACACGGTTACTTTTACACCAGAAGCTGTATGAACCGTTACTTTATCTTCAATTTCTTGATTGTATATCATATAAAGGGCAGCAACCGTTGCAGCTGTTGCACACGTTCCTGTTGTATACCCTTTTTTTAATTTCTTACCATTAACGTAAGCATACTCTTCCACTTTGATAAAGCCTTCTTTCTAAAACTACTAGTCTTTCTTGTCTGGTGTATAGTAGCGTTGATAGTCTTCTGTTTTATATTGTAATTGATATAAAATCGCATTGATAATGGCTGCCGCAACATTGCTTCCACCTTTTCTACCTAAAGCTGAAATAGCTGGAATATCACTGTCGTGTAATGCTTGTTTAGATTCAGCAGCACCAACAAATCCTACTGGTACACCAACAACAGCATCAGCAACAAGTTTACCTTCATTAACCATATCAATCACTTTATAAACAGCCGTTGGTGCATTTCCTAATACAAAGACTTTTGGCCCTTCAACTGTAGCAGCATATTCAATAGCTGCCATTGAACGTGTAATACCATGTTCTTTTGCATATTTCGCAACATTTTCATCGTTGACTAAGCAGCTGTATTTCACGCCTAATTCATCTAAAATACGTTTGTTAATACCGCTTAATGCCATATTTGTATCTGTGAAAATCGTTCCTTTTTCTTCTAAAGCACGAATAATATTTTGAACGCCATCATTTGAAAATTTTAAATTATATAAATAATCAAAGTCAGCAGATGTATGGATAGCACGTTTTATAATACTTTCTTCCATACCATCTTTAAATGTATATCCTGCATGTTCTTCGTCAATAATAGATTGAATAATTTGGAAGCTTTTTGCTTCGATTGAACTTGGGTCTTTAATATAACTCATTTTGTTAATCTCCTAATGTTAAAAAATATAGATTGATAATGCCGTTACTGTAAATAACATTAAAGCAAGTGCATTACTGATAAATAATAATTGTATGGTTGATAAAATATCTTGATTGTCGACTTCTCTTTGTTTTTCTCCAATCATTGGTTTTTCAATGACTTGTCCATGATATACATGTGTTCCGCCTAATTGGATGCCTAAAGCACCTGCAACAACAGATTCTGGAAAAGCACTATTTGGGCTGGCATGTTGATAACGATCTCTAATGCCAATCATTATTGCTTGCTTCACATTTAATTGACACACAACACTGGCAAGCATAAGCAAAAGCCATGTCAAACGTGCCGGTATTAAATTGACAATATCATCTATTTTGGCAGATACAAATCCCATTTGTTTGTATTTTTCTGTTTTGTATCCCACCATAGAATCTAATGTGTTAATGGCTTTATAAATCATTGCCAATACCGGTCCGCCAATAAATAGGCAAAGAAGTGGTCCTATAACACCGTCACTCGTATTTTCTGCCACTGTTTCAATGGTAGCATTTCGAATTTCTTCTTTCGTTAATTCAGTTGTATCTCTTCCAACAATCATACCAACTTGATATCGTGCTTCTTCAATCGTTCCATAAACCAATGTTCGATAAACTTTCATTGCTTCAAAAGCAAGACTTTTAGCAGCTAGTGTCGTATAAGCCAAATATGTCCACACTATCCAATAAACAATACTATGTAATTGCTGTACACTCCATAGAACACCATAACTTATACCTCCGGTTAACGATACGGTTGTTATCCATAAAAGTGCCCCAAATAAATAGCCATTTAATTTCCATTTTTCTTGTTGTTTTAAACAAAAATAAATGTAGTTACCAATCCATTTAATTGGATGTGGCCAATGATATGGATCTCCAATTAACCAGTCCAATATGACTGCAATAAAAATTGATATAATGGCAATCATTTGTTCATTGCCTCTTTCACATCATCTAACCAATTAAACAATAATTCTTCATTTTGGTAGAAATGAACATGTAGATAACTTGCAAATGTACGACGTACTTTGTAGCCACCATCCCAACGAGAAACAACTTCTCCATCACGTGTTTTTTCCATATCTAAAACAGTTGGTTCATTTGTTTCAAATGTTGAATGATGAAATTCGTGTCCACGTACTTGTGTACCCGCTTTTCCAAATAAGCTATCTACTTTCGTTGTTGCTTGGCAATAGCCGAATTTTTTAAGTCTTGGTGTCATGACGCTTTTTCCGTCAAATACACCAACCATATCAAATATTTGACCGTCTGTTTCTAAATATTTACCTAAATACATCAACCCACCGCATTCAGCATAGATAGGGGCACCATTTATAGAGGCTTGATAAACAGACTGTCTAAAGGATTGATTTTCTGCCAATTCTTTTGCATAAATTTCAGGAAATCCTCCACCAAAATAATACACATCTGCTTTAGGAAGGCTTTTATCTTTTAATGGGCTGAATGGAATAAGTTCCACACCTAAATCTTTTAACAGATCAAGATTATCTTCATAGTAAAAATGAAAAGCATCGTCTAAAGCATAAGCCATTTTTAAACCAGTATAATCTTTTGTTTTAAAAGGGCTTACTTGTTCTACTCTAGGTAAATCAGCAATTTCTAACAATCTATCTAATTGGATATATTGTTCTGCTAATTCACCTAATGTATCAAATGTTTTATCTAAATTTTCCATTTCAACATCTGGAATTAATCCAAGATGTCTTGATGGTAATTCAACATTGATGTTTTTAGGGAAATACCCTAAGACTTCAACATTTGTATAACGCTCAATAGCACCTTTGATCAGTTCGTAGTGATTTTGAGAGGCCACACGATTGATAATGACACCTGCGATATTGACATCTTTATCAAAAGAAGCAAAACCGTGTACAATGGCTGCTGCAGACGTTGAAGTCGCTTTTCCGTCTACAATTAAAATAACGGGCACACCCATTTTTTTAGCAATTTCAGCCGATGAAGCACAATCTTTATCAGTGCCTAAACCGTCATAAAATCCCATAACCCCTTCAATGACAGCAACATCTGCTTGTTGATGCCATTTAGAATAAGACCATTTCAAGCGATCTTCATCTGGAATCATGAAACTATCCAAATTGCGTGAAGGTCGTTTGGCAATACGTGTATGATAGGCTGTATCAATATAATCTGGTCCGACTTTATAAGGTTGAACGACTAAGTTTCTATTTGCTAAAGCTTTTAGAATACCTAGTGTAATGGTCGTTTTTCCAACACCACTTGATACACCTGCTAACATAAATTGTTTCATGCAATCAGTCCTTATGTTTTTTTGTTCACAACGCAAAAATACTCTTTTTAAAAAATAAAAAGAGCCACAAAAAACATTTTCTATCTGTTTCTTGTAGCTCCATTGCTAACATAAAAAATCGAGTACACATCGTCGTGTCGAATAAATTCTACTACAAAATGTTCAAACTGTCAAAAGAATGTAAGCATTTTAGTTTAATAAATTAGATTATTTATCCACATTGCATAATAATGCATAAGTATCTTTCACAATCATTAGTTCTTCATTTGTTGGTACTATCGCAATTTTTACTTTTGATTTTGCAGCGTGAATAAATAATTTATTTTTTTCATTCGCCACTTTATCTACAAAAATAGAAAAGCAAGCTAATTTTTGAATGATTTTTTCACGAATATAGGCTGCATTTTCTCCAATACCAGCTGTAAAAGAAATCACATCTACTCCACCTAAGTCAACAATATAGCTAGCAATCGTTTGTGCAATACGATTCGTAAACATCTCAATAGCTAAACAAGCTTGTTCATCTCCTTGTTCGACCAATGCTAAAATATCACGTATATCGTTTGACACAGTAGAAATACCTAATAAACCTGATTGTTGATTAAGCATCTGTAACATATCTTGTGGTGTCATATTGGTTTTTTCTTGTAAAAACGGTAGAATACTAACATCAATATCACCACTTCTACTACCCATCATTACACCAGCTAGTGGTGTAAATCCCATGGACGTATTCACAGATTTACCATCTTTTATAGCACATAAACTACATCCATTACCTAAATGGCAATTTATCACTTTTAAAGGCACTGTTTTATACGCCTTTTGTTGTTTTAATACTTGATAAATATATTGATGACTGGTTCCATGAAACCCATATTTACGAATGCTAAAATCTTTATAGTACTCATATGGAATAGGATATAAAAAATGTTCCTTTTCCAATGTTTGATGAAATGCTGTATCAAAAACAGCTACTTGAAGTGAATTAGGCAACAACTCACGACAAATACGAATACCCTTGGCATTTACTGGGTTATGACTAGGTGCTAAAGCACCTAAAGCTTCTATTTCTTCTAACGCTCGATCATCAACAATAGCTGAGGCTTTGAAAAACTCTCCACCATGTGCAACTCGATGTCCAATTCCACTTATTTCAGATAAATTGTCAACAATACCCAATTTTATCATCAACTGTAACAAACAACTAATCGCATCTTGATGTGTATTAAAAGTATGTTCTTCTTTAAATACTTGATTGTCATACGTCAAAGTCAAACTAGAATGTTCTTGTCCGATTTTTTCAAACAAACATTTCATAATAAGTTTTTCTTCCGGCATCTCAAATAACTGGCATTTTAAAGAAGAACTCCCAGCATTTATGGCACATATTTTTTTCGTCATATTCTCTCCTCCAACGTTATGATTACTCTGTATACAAATAAGTTAACACTTTCTCTGCAATATATTGGTCTTGCTCCAATGAACCACCGCTAATTCCTAATCCACCAATTAGCAGACCATTTGAATAAATAGGTTCTCCCCCCGCTAAACTAACAAGCGTATTATCAGACATCGTTTCTAATTGATATAAAGGTTCTCCTATTTTTGTTAACTGTGCTAACTGTCTTGTTGGCATTTTCATCGCAACGGCTGAATATGCTTTTTTATAAGCCATTTCTTGACTGACTAAAAGAGCATTTTCCATACAATATGTTAAAATCACATGTCCATGTGCATCCACTAAACTAAAAACAATCAATACACCTAATTCATGCGCAACCTCAATACTCTTACGTAATAGCCCAGTCGCTTTTTCATGCAAATCAATACTTTGTCTTGTTTGTGTATGACAAACTTCTTGCAATACTTTTTCATAAATATGCTCTTGATAATCTATTTTTTCAGACAACACCGCAACTTCATAAACTTTTTGTATATAATCACACAAATCATTCGATATATCGTCTTTATAGTCATGTACTAAGATTTCCACAAGTTCTTTTATCATCAAGAGCGTTTCACCTGATACAGTTATCTCTTGCCAGCAATTTGCCGATAACTCTGAATGAATCTTATGCAAATAAGCAGCATCACTGGCAGAAACAACATTATCAATCGTGACATTTTGCAAAGTAGATGCAATTTTTTTCAAACTTATTTTTCCAAACGACGTATGCACTTCATCGCATAATTGATTAAAACAAATCACCAATAGCTTCAAAAGTTGCTTACTTTTTAAGTTATTCATATTGTCATCTCCTTTACGTTAAAATGATTTTTCAAAAACACTTGATACAATAAAAGGTTCACCTTTTACTAATTTTGCTGCATTACTTCCTAAAATTCTCAACTCTCGAGGCGTTGTTTCTTGTTTTCGATTTAACCGATACAAAAAGCGCTCTGTTGGTAAATGTTTATAATGCAGAACAAATTCTGTTGCTGTTCCACCAATACCGACTAATAAATCAGATTCTAAAGCAGCTTGATAGCTCAATGTCACAGCATTATGATTCGATGATTTATAAGCAACGGAAAAAGGAATGCCCTCTTCTTCAATGCCATAACAAATCTCTTGAATATCTTTTTCATCAATTTTATCATCAAGCCAAATATTGATTGTGGGTTTTTTCTGTGCATAAATACTCATCAATATCACCCTCTCATTTTTTCATCAATTCTTTGGCATACGCTAGAACAAGACCTGTTGCTACAGCATTTCTTGGACCACAGATACCTCTAACATTACCTCGTCCAGCAACAATAGCATAATGTGATAAAGCATCTGTTACAAATTGAGGAATTTCAAAATCAAGGGCTGAGCCCCCTACAATAACAACAAATGGAATATCTCGAATACTGCTTGTTGGACTTACTGTTTTTAACGCACGAATAGTATTTGTTACAAAAACTCTTTGTTTAGCGCTTTGTCTAACTAGCTTAATTTTCTCAATAGATACATCATCTTGCATCAATGGTACAAACTCTTTATTATCTTTTACAATAATCACACGTGCAAATAAATCTGCTGATAACGGATGTTCAAAAAATTCAACAGTACCGTCCTCATGACGTATATGGAATAAACTTTCCACTTTTGCTAATGGATATTTTTTAATGTCTTCAGCTAAATGCTTATTATTTAAACCTAGTTCTGAATTAATAAGCATTGTTACCATATCACCTGCACCGGCTAAATGCACCGATACCATTTCTTCTTTTTCATTGATAATAGACGCATCAGTTGACCCTGCTCCTAAATCTAAGATAGCTAATGGTTTATTTGTTCCTGGTGTCGTTAATGCCCCTAAAATCGCAGATTCTGCTTCTAATCCACCAATATCTACTGGGATTTTTAACGTATCGGATACTTCACGTGCAATCAAAGACATCTGTAACTTGTCAGACTCAACCATTGAAGCAATACCGACAGCTTGCTCCATTGAAAATTCTCCTGCTAAACCGCCTTTAACATCAATTGGTACAACTGTATCAACTGCTAAAATATCTTTAATATAAATATCTTGAGAATTTTTCCCAGTCAATTCAGACATTGTTTGTCGAACTTTTTCTAACATACCACCAACATTTGTCCCAGATTCTCCAGTGACGTTTTTAATCGTACCTACTTCGACAATATGTTCCATGATACATTGTGCACCTTTAGATACATTCACTTGAGAATTGCGATGTTCTCCAATAATCTGAATATTTCCCGCTGGAATAACTCTTGATTGAACATCTCCTTCAGGTGTTTTAATAACAACTGCTGAACGATTCCCAATCAATGCTCTTGCGATCGGTACAATATGTTTTGTTTCTTCTGAGTTCAACTGAAAAACCGTTGCAATCCCATAAGGGTTTGATAACTCAGAAATAACTTTTCCTTTTTCAACAACTTCTAGTGCAGCAAGCATACCAACAGGCACTTTATCAATAAACGCAATTTCATCAACAATTGGTATTTTTTTATGCAAACGATTATTCACTAAAACACCATCATCTGCTTGTAAAACAGCCCCAACAATCGAATACCCACGTTTCACGTATGCATTGATTAGTTCAGACACCATATCAAAGTCAATTTCTTTTTGTGCAATAACAATATAATCTTTATCCATTGGTTTGGAAATCAAATCGACAATGTTCACTGTTTCACCGACACCTAGCCCAATTCCTCCAGGAGTTCTTGGATTATGTCCAATCATACTTGATTCAGTGATAATCGTTTCCGTAATGGTTTCCATTGCCACATCACCAATAACTGGAGTAGCTTCATTGATACGAATTAAATCAATATCTTCTAAAGTATATGGTGTATCTTTTAATACTTTTTCAATGGATTGATAAATACCATGAACATTGTCAACTGTTCCTTTGATACCTGTTGTATCAGAAATTCCGTAAGAAACAAACCGTACGACTCCTGTGTCATCAACAGTCGCTAAAGCTGATTCCGTTGATGAATTACCAATATCAATACCGATAACTGTTTTCATACGTTTTCTCCTAACTGACTAATTATCGCCTTTTAATTTTTTACGACGTTCATAATGTAAAGCTGCCTCTTTCACAAAACCTGCACAAATAGGTGCATCATATTTTGTTTCTAATTCAGTAGCAATCGCCAATAATTCTTCTTTTGATGAACGATATGGACGAAGTGCATTATACATTTCCAATACACGTTCATCTGGAACTCTTACTAATTCAGCGGCTCTTAAAAAATTATTTTTAATCGTTGGACGTCCGCCAGCTGTAGCAATATCCCCTTGTTTTTTTAAAATATCAGAAGAAATTCTTAACTCTTTTGCTGTAATTGTATCATTTAAAACATTTTCCAATGTAATATCTGCATACGTTTTATCTTTTCCAATTTTTATCCAATCTGGATGTTTTTGTGCAATAGGATAATCCTCTACTCCAACTTCTTCACTCTGAACATTGTCCAATAATTTTTTTAATAATGTATCAATTTCTGACATGTTTCTTTGCTCCTTTTCTTTTTTTATTAAAGTAGCTCACATTCTTCTGCTGCTTTCCCTTTAACGACACATTTTGTATCTTTAATATGTAGCAATGCAGAATATGCTTGATATTTTGGTCGTGCCATTTGATCATTTAATGTAGGCACAGGATTAGGTGTTTCACCTTTTGCATATTTCGCAGCATTTTTACCAATTAAACGATATGTTTCAGCTGTTAATAATGGCGCTTGTGGGAATAACTCCAAATTGCTTAAAGGTGGTAAATCACGCTGATGAATAACCGTTGTTCCTTTAGATTGTATACCAATAGAAATACCAGAACCTGATAAGTGATCTCCTTCAACAGCCACAAAAGCAACGTCTGATGAACGATAAACACGTACAATTCTTGCTTTTAATCCTTCCTCTTCAATACCAGCAATAACTTGTCTTAATACTTCTTTATGAGGAATATCTACCATTGTTTTTGTTTGTGCACGTCCAAAAGAAGGACTTACAGCAATCACAACTTCATCAACAGAATGACTTGGTTGTGCTGTTCCAATGGTTCTTAACACTGTATCTTCATAACGTACTTGTGCCGGTTTTTCTGGTGTTTTTACAACATCTTGTTTTTGATTAGCCTGTTCTTTTAATACATCTTGTAAAATATCACGAATAACAGATTTTAATAAGGCTTCATTTACCTCTACCATATCTTTTTCCTCCTATTTTTCCTTAAATATCACGTGGATCAATGGCATTTGGAATATTTTTAACTTTTTCCCACTCTTCTCCAACTAAACGATGTCCTGTTCCAACACCAACATAATCATTTGGACAGTTAATTGCAGAAATAACTTGCCATTTACTATCAAAAATAGCAGATGTTTGTAAAAAGTCACCGGCTGTTTTTTGTCTAAATAAGTTCAAAATTTCTTCAGCAATATCGCTAAAGCCATTTTTTGCCAATGCTTTAATTAAATCAATACCTGTTAAACCGCGTTCTAATAAATTAACAGCGGCTTTAATATCCTCAACTTTATCACGTGCAGGCATATCTAAAGAACCATGTGCATAAGTTGCTGCTTCCACTTCTTCATCTGTAATTTTTGGTAAGCCTAACCCTTTAAATAGTGCTTGCATCACTCTAGCTGCTTTATGTCTTACTTTAACAACATCTTCTTCTTTAACTGGTCTTAATCCACCGTCTACTTTTAAGTCACGTTGTAAAATATTATAATCATCGAAGTCTTCTGCATCCCAGTTAGAACCAGCAAACATATTGTCATAGTTTGGTACAGAAGAATATCCAGAGTTAATAAAATCTGTTCCTGGTGCAAATTGCATCAATGTACGAATAGAACGTCTTAAATCTGAATGTGTAAATGTTTGGTCATTAGAAGATGCACATTCTAAATCAAGCATTGTAGCAATTAGGTTTTCTGCTAATACCGCACGAATACCAGACGGTACTGCTGCTGGTACCCCAATACAAGATACAGAACCATTTTGAATACCTTGTACTCCAGCACCTTTTGTAATATATAAGCAACGTGCTTCTAAGTACAACATTGATTTTCCTTCTGCTTGTCCCATTTGCACTTCTGAACCTGTACCAGATGTAAATCTCATTTTCAATCCACGAGAAGCGTAAGCTGATGCTAAAAAGGCTTTAGACCAAGGTGTATCATCTCCGTCAGTAAAGACATCTTCTGTTCCATATACAGAAATTGTTTCTGCATAAGCTGTAAATCCACGCATTCCTAAATCTAATTCTGTTGCTTCTTCAAGGGCACATTGTGTTAGTACACCAGGACGACCAACTTGTGAACCGATCATAATCCCAATAGCATTAAATGGTGCATAACGTGCAACGGCAACAGTTGTTTCTTGTTCTGCAAATCCACGATAAGCAGCTTCAGCAGCATCTGCTGCAATTTGAACAGGATTATCATTCACATTTGTTACGTGAGATTGTGTAGCCGTTGGTTTTCTTGTACGCATTTTTTGCATTGCCATCATCATTTCAACAACGTTCATATGACTAACCACTTCAACAATTTTGGCAGGTGTCATTGCTGTTGTTAATGGTACAATCTCTTCTCTTGGAACACTTGGTGTTAATATTTTATTGGCAATATCTCTAGAATCCATACGCATAACTTCTTCGGCTCTTGTCAAATCAATACCGTATGTCGCAATGAATTGGTCAATCAAGTCAAAATCTGCTTGTTTTTTGCCGTCTAATTCGACAACAACACCATTTTCAATTTTTATGCTTGGAATAGGATCATTTGGACTTTCCATTGCAATAAGTCCTTCTTCTATCCACTCAGTCACAAAACCATCTTTATTGATAGGTCTATTTCTTAATGCTTCAAATCTTTTTGATTTCATGATTTTTCTCCTATGCTCATTTTATTAAATATATGACGGTTGAGAATTTGTTGGTTCATCTCCCAATGTACCTAATAATGTTTTACCAACTTCTCTTGCTGAAATAACTGCTTGACGAACAGCTCCAGAATCTCCACTAATAAATAGGATAACTTCGTTTGAAAAACTTGTGCCATCACTAGGAGATGCATAACCAATGACATCAACATTTGCAGCTTTAACAGCTGTATCAGCCATAACAACACCGATCGCTGCAGGTGCTCCAACAATTAAACCAAATGCTTTTCCAATAGGTGCACCAAATGCTTTTTCACACGCTTGACTAGAACGAGCTGTGTATTGTAATTCAATATGTCCTGCATCATTTCCATACACATCACCAAATGTACGTGTCACTTCTTGTAATGTTACTTCAACCGCTCTTTTCACATCAGATACATCGTCGCCACCAAAAATAATTAAATTTCCGTGACCTGCTCCACCTTTTGTATCACGTGCTAATTCAATTTTCACGATTTCTGTATTTGTTGCTTTAACGGCTTCATCTGCTGCTAAAATATGAGGACCTGCACCCGTTCTAGCACCAATAACACCGATAGAACGATATTTTTTCTCCAATTTCATAGCATCTAAAATTTGTTGATCTACATTTGCAATGACTAGACCTATTGTTTCTCCAATAGGATTTACTCCTACAAATTCTGTAATATTTGCTCTTGCATGCATGTTTTTTCCTCCTAATTTTTCTAAATAATCAAGTGATATAATATTGACCATTTGATATCTATATTATATTGTATCCCTTTTCACCAAAACAGTTATTTTACGGATAAAAAATAAGTCCTTATAGTATTCAAACTAGTATTTTTTTGATATAATGTAATAAATGTAAACGCCTTAAAAATTATATTTTATTGATTTTATCCGTATTTCAAAAGGAATTACTGTTAAAAAAACGACATTTTAACAAAGAAAATCCTTTTTTAAAATTAGTATTTTTTTGATATTTCTACCTTAAAATTTAACGGATTTGTTATAAAGAGTACAATCTTTGTGAAGGAGCTTGATGGCTATGTTTCAAAATACAGAAAATAAAATAAAATTTAACAAAATTCTTCAAGAATTTTCCCAAGCAACAGGCTTGGCAACCGTTTTAGTAGGCATCAATGGAGAAGAAATATCTGAATGGCATCAATTCAGTGAATTTTGTGCCATTATGCGAACAAAACCTGAATATAAAAAAATTTGCGAAAAATGTGATTTATATGGAGGGTTAGAAGCAGCCAAAGAACAAAAACCTATTCCTTACACTTGTCATGCTGGATTAACCGATTTAGCCATGCCTGTCGTTATTGATAAACAACTAGTCGGTTTTATTTTAAGTGGACAAGTATTAACGACAGATCAAAAATTTCCTCCTATTTATCAAAAAAGCGATTGGCACTTATATCCTGAATTATTAAAAGCATATAAAAACATACGCAAAGTAAATGCGCAACAAGTTAAAAGTGCCGCCGAAATTTTACGTATTTTGACACAATATCACTTCCCTAGTCAACAAATACATTCTCCAAAAATCTCGTACGATATTCAAGACATAGAAGAAATTGAAAAACCTTTAGTCAATGCAAATAGAAAAATCCACGAACACAAAGAAATTAGAAGTGATATTGCTAAAGCTATTCGCTATATCGATAAAAATTTAACCAATAATATCCATTTAAAAGTAGTCGCCGAACATGTTTATTTAAATCCTGATTATTTCAGCAAACTCTTTAAATCACAAACCGGATTTAGCTTTATCGACTATGTTAATCAGAAAAAAATCGAACGTTCATTATCTATGCTAAAAGATAAAAAACGCTCTATTGAAAAGATTGCCAACGAACTCGGCTATAGCCAACCAAGTTATTACTGTAAACTATTTAAAAAAATTACTGGATACTCACCATCTGAATATCGCAATCAACTATAAAAAAATTCGCCGGTTCCCTATCGACAGGGAACCGGCTATAATTTTTTAGGATAAATAGAAATTATCTAATAAAAAATTCTTATTCATCACTAACTTTATCCATTTAATTTTAGATTAACTTTTTATTCTCTATAATCATATTAATCTCTCTATTATTCAAAGTTTTCTTTCTAAATAAAAAGAAGCTAAACAATTATAGTATGTTTAACTTCTCTAACACTTATATATGAATAATCTCTAATCTAGCTGTTTGATAAAGTGTTTGTAAATCATTTAAAAATTCTTGCTTTACATCAAGTAAATCTTTTACATAGTTTAATTCATTTTTTTGAACGTAAAGTCTTACTTTAATTGCCATGCCAATTTTGATCACTTGATAGTGCATATCCGGTAAAATAGGATAAAAATGTTTTACAATCAATTCATCAATCGGTTCCGTAATATCTTCATCTGTCACTAATCCTTGAGATAATTCAATAAAGGATGAGCGTAGCATTTGAATAGGCTCTTTCAACAATAGGATAACAGAAATCGTTGTAATAAAAAAATCTCCTGTATAGTGTAAAAAACCGAGTGGACCTTGAATATCAATGAGATATAATAAACAAAATGCCAATCCAGCTCCTAACGATTGTAGACCGTCAATAAGACTACCCTTTGCTTCAACTGATAATATCGTACTAATATGATTTATTTTTTTATTTTGGTAATGTGTATACAAACTTAATGCAAAGCATAACACAACGACAAAAATCGTATACGGCACAATAGGACCAATATCAAGAGGTTCTCCCTCTCTTTTTAAAACATACTGAAGTGCATTATCTGTTGCATTTATAAAAGCAATCAAAAACAAAAACAAGATTAAAATAGATTTAAAAATGGCATACAAAGGTTCCAAAAAATGTAAACCATTTGGATAAATATCTGTTTTTTTATGGCTTATTCTCGATACATAAATACCAATAATTGCCGATAAAAAACTAATAAAAGAAAAAAATCCATCAAGTAATAAGGCTTGTATTTCTGTCATAAAATACGCAATAATACCCGATAGAGCAACAATAAAATTGATAATAAAATTAACATTCAGTGACTTTCGTTCTATTTCTTTTTGCATGTCATCCTCCTTATTATTAATAAGTATGTTATATCCAGTATAACAAATTCTTTTTATTTTTTCAAAAGAAAGAGATATATACTAACTTAATTTTAAGAAATTTTATCTTCTATTTAAATTAAATAGAAAAATGACGAACTAAAAGATCAATATATCAATTTGTTGTATCATTTATTCTATTTTTCTGTTAGAGTATCTACAAAAGAAAAAATATTGACACACTTTTTAATCTAAAAATAAAAAACAGTCAATATTTCTTACTAATGGAATACTTACTTTTTTGCTTACAACTATAATTTTACGAAAAACTATTCCTTTATAAACAATTTATTATAGATACTCTTATTTTATTACGTATTTTAATTATATAACACCATTCTCAGTGGCAGAAAAAGAATGGGAAAAAGGTAGTGAATGGGTCATGCCATTCACTACTAATATACTCATTATTTCTCTCTACCAACACCATTTGACATAGAACCAAAAAAATCGTATTGATGATTTCATTCATCAATACGATTCATCATTTTATTATTGATTTTGCCAGTCAGCTGGATATGTTACATAGATAAAACGTGCTTTGTCTTTAACAGAGAATTGAATATCGCTTCCTTTTGGAATAAATAAAATTTCTCCTGGACCTGCACTCATTACTTCATCTCCAGTAATAATATCTAATTGACCCTCGATCACGTAATCCACTTCATCATAGTCTAAATGCCATGGGAAAGTTGTTTTTTCCATTGTCATCAAGCCAAGACCTAATCTTGGACTTTCTTCTAATGTTAACAAGTCACGTGTGTATACACAGTGATTTGGATTACCTGTATCTAAACGATCTTCAGCACGAACATCTAAAGTTGGTAAAGCAATAGATGCTACGCCTGCTTTACTAATTTTTTTAGCTGAGTCTTTTGACAATAATTCTTCTAATAAAATTTTACGAACTAATGCTTCTAGTTCTGAACGATTTACATCTGCCATAATCTATTCCTCCAAAGTGTATTGATTATGCTTCTTTTTTCGTTAACACAAATGCTAATAAAACAGCTGTGATACCACCAACTAATTTACCTACCATCATTGGCACGATCATTTCTGAGTTTGCCCCAGCAGTAAATCCTAAGTGGTCACCGATAACAAATGATGCTGATACAGCGAACGCAACGTTGATGATTTTACCACGTTTGTCCATATCTTTTAACATTTGGAACATCGCAATATTATTTGCTAAAGAAGCTACTAAACCAGCTGCACCAACTTCGTTCATACCTAATGATTTACCGATAGCTGATAATGGTTTGTTTGCTACTTTTGTAAACACAGCAACTAAACCAAATGCCCCTGCTAATGTTACAGCGATTGAACCTACAACACCGAATGCTTCTTGTAATGTTTCTGCACCAACTGGATATAAGTTGTTCAACCATTCATTACCAGTTAATAATTGAGCAGCACCGAATGCTAAACCTAAAGTTGCGATAACAACGATAATTTGGCCAAATACTTCAAATCCTTTAATCATTGCATTTGGTGCTAATAATAGACCTACAAAAATTAAACCTGAAACGATAATAATTGGAATTAAGTTTACAATTAAAGTGCCAAAAGGTAATACGAATAATCCACCTAAGAAACATCCAATAGGTACTGTTACTAATCCGTATAAAATACCACGTGCTAATAATGGACGATCTTCTTTTTCAATAATTCCTAATGCAACTGGAATTGTAAATACAATAGTAGGTCCCATCATTGAACCTAATACATAAGCAGCAAAATTACCAACAGCTGGATCTTGAGCTAATTTTAAAGCAAGTGGAGCACCACCCATATCGTTTGCGATAAATGTTGTCGCAAAAATAGATGGGTCAGCACCAACCAAACCATATAATGGTACAATGATTGGTTTTAATAAGTCAGCCAATAATGGTGCTACAACCATAATCCCAGCCATTGATAGTGCTAAAGCACCCATTGCCATAATACCTTCTTCAAATTTTTCACCTAGGCCTAATTTGCCACCGATACATTTATCAACTGCACCAACGAGCATGAATAGAACCATGATGTAAATGATTATTTCATTGATACTCATAAATCAATATTCTCCTATTTATTCATCTTTTGGATATTCAACTTTATCAATAATACCAACAACAACCATATCAACAGGTACTTCGGTATTGTTTAAGCTAACACGAGCAGAACTACCCGTTGTTACCAATACGAAATCACCTTCACCTGCACCGATACGGTCTGCTGCTATAATAAGGGCTGGATCTACTTGATGTTCATTCAGTTGACGTTCGATTACTAATAATTTTAACCCATTCAAATTCTCATCTTTTCTAGTAGCCCATAAACTACCTACAACTTTCCCAACAAACATCTTTCATTCCACTCCTTAATTTTAATTTAAAATAATTTTATGACGTTTAGCATAATCTTTTGCAAGAGCTGTTACAATCATACCTTTTTCAATATGGAACACATCGCCCTCAGTTAATCCTAATTCCTTAAAGCGTTTCTCAGTAATTAACTTTGTTTTTGTATTTCCACTTGTTTCTGAACGTTTTGTCACAGTTTCTCTTACGACTTGACGATTATCTGTTTTTGACAGACAATTCAACAAGTTTTCATCTTGATAAAATGTTACGCCATATTTTTCAAGTTTTTCTTTTTGTTGCACTAATTGACGGTACAACAAACTACTTGCAGAACCTTTATAGTTTTCCACATTAAAGGCTTCTTTAGATACAAAAGCTTTTTTACCATTCAATAAATGTTTTAGTAATGCTGATTCTTTTTCAGAAGTTGGACATAAAGACGCTACTCTTAAAAAAGCGTCTAAAGACAAATCATCTACCACAACCAAGTCAACCACATCACTATTACAATCTACTAAATCATAACCTGCTTTTTCTAACGCTAAACGCGTACTATCTTTACCAATCAATAATATGGATTCTTTTTCAGGCTCATTTTGAAGGTTTTCTAACAAACGATCGGTTATTAACTGAACAAGTTTGTCTAAATTTTCCATTCTTCATCAGCCTTTCTTTATAAAATGATTGTATCACCACTGCAATACAAGACCGTATTATTTTTTAATAATACGTCCTCTCATACCTTTTTTAAAGCCACACGCATTTGCTTCATCATAGTCAATATGCATATACGTTGCAAATTTAGGACTTACACGAACCACTACATCATCAAAAATAAGTGGACGTGTTCCCTCAACTTTAACTTGAACAATTTCTTGATTTTCAACATTAGCTTTTGCAGCATCTTCTGGTGTCATGTGAATATGACGTTTTGCTACAATTAAACCTTTGTCTAAAACAACATTTTTTGTACCGTTTAATAAAACAACACCCGGTGTACCTTCAATATCTCCACTTTCACGAACTGGAGCTTGCGTACCTAGGGCTAAACAGTCCGTTAATGATACTTCAACTTGAGATTCACTACGAACTGGTCCTAAAATAATAACATTGTGTAATGCACCTTTAGGGCCTAATACTGTAATACGTTCTTTACATGCAAATTGTCCAGGTTGAGAAAGGTCTTTTAATTTTGTCAGTTGATAACCTGGTCCAAATAATGCGTCTAAATCTTTTTGACTTAAATGCACATGGCGTCCACTAGCTTCTACTTCAAAAGTTCCAGTGAGTTCTGTTTGAACCAATTCTAGAACTTTATCCACTAATTGATCTAATCCATTTAAAGACATCTCATACCTCCATTATTTTTATTCACTTGTGATAAGCCATAATAAGACTTCAATAGCTTTTAACAAGTTAATTGTTTGAATTGCAAATGAATCATCTTGTGATGATAATGCTTCCTCTAACTCTTTGCGTAACACCACACAAGCAATATATGTTTCATAACAGCTAAGCTGCCAACTAGCAGCAGTGTAATTTAACATAACACTTGTTTGGTCCAACTGTTTAGCTACTCGAATAGCTTGTAATTCAACATTATTTGGTAATGTTTCATGATATTCACAAATATCATCGTGAATACGATGAGAAACAATACTTTCAATAACATTTAATAAATGTCCTATTTGATGACACTTTTCTGGTTGATACTCTTGATATAATTCACGTTGATTTTTTAACAATAAAGGATACAAAGTCATCAATTTTGATAAGTGTGGTAAAACAGCTGATTCTTCAACACATGTAACAGATTTATGGACCACAACAGCATTTGCTGTATGCGATGCAGCACTACTACTTTTACTTTTGTTAGAGTTTACAACTTTGACGTGACGGTCATTCAAAAAGCCTTTTGCAGCCGGTGTCAATTTTTCTCCTGCACGGAGTTCAAAAATACCACTTTCTAAGTAGTTATACTCTTTCAGCATTTTTCTAACTTTGGATTCTGTTAAAACTGACACACTTTCACATCCTTGCATACAGACAGGCAACGCAACGAGTAAAACGCTCGTTGCGTTCTATCTGTTTATTTTACCTTTATTTTCAAATAATCGTATCAATTATTTTGGTAAGATAACTTCAACTTCTGAATGTGGACGTGGAATTACGTGAACAGATACTAATTCACCAACGTTTTCAGCAGCTGCAGCACCTGCATCAGTTGCAGCTTTAACAGCACCTACATCACCACGAACCATAACTGTTACTAATCCAGCACCGATTTGTTCTTTACCAATTAAAGTAACGTTAGCTGCTTTAACCATTGCATCTGCTGCTTCGATTGCTCCTACTAAACCTTTTGTTTCTACCATACCTAATGCGTTTGTGTTTGCCATAATAAATTTCCTCCTAAAATATGTTATTGTTTTTTATTTTAACAAACCTAGTTTAATTTTGATAATACACGTTGAACAAGTAAGTTAATAAGTTGTTCTTCGTCTGTATTACTTACAGAAGTAGTATTTACTTCTATTTGTTGATTTTCAGCACGACGTAAATCTGCTAATTCAGATGTACCGTAAGCAATACGACGTACGTTAAATAAGTTTAATGGACTTACGTTATCAGAAGTAGCACTTCCTCCAACAGCACCACAACCTAAAGTAAAGGCTGGGAATAATCCAGTTGTTGCACCTACACCACCTAAAGCAGCTGCTGTATTTACCAATAATCTTGATACTGGTTTTTTCAATGCAAATTCACGAACAATTTTTTCGTTTTGTGTATGAATTGTCATTGTATGACCAACACCTTCATGGTGTAAGATTTTCATGCTCAATTCGCATGCTTCTTCCCAAGTTTTAACAGTATAGAAGCCTAATACTGGTGCTAATTTTTCCATTGAATAAGGTGCGTGTTTACCAACACCTGTTTCTTCTGCAATTAACACACGAGCATCTTCTGGTACATAAATACCTGCTAATTTACCAATGACTTGTGGAGATTTACCTACCATTTTTGGATTCATTGCACCACTTGGTAAAATGATGAATGCTCCTAATTTTTTAGCATCTTCTTCTGGAACAAAGTATGCACCTTGTTTTTTGAATTCTGCTACAACAGTCGCTTTCATATCTTCTTCAACGATAATAGATTGTTCTGAAGCACAGATAACACCATTATCAAATGTTTTAGAATCAAGAATTTGTCTGATTGCTGTTGGTACATCAGCTGTTCTTTCGATAAATGCTGGACCATTACCAGGACCTACACCAATAGCAGGTGTACCTGATGAATAAGCCGCTTTAACCATTGCTGAACCACCAGTGGCTAAAATCAAGTTAGTGTCTTTATTTTTCATCAATTCATTTGTTGCTTGTAATGATACATTATGGATAACCCCAATAGCACCCTCTGGGCAACCTGCACTTTTCGCAGCACGTTTGATGACATCAACAGTCGCTTCAATAGATTTCAAAGCATTTGGATGTGGAGAGAAGACGATACTGTTACCAGCTTTTAATGAAATCAACGCTTTATACATAACAGTAGATGTTGGGTTTGTTGACGGAATCAAACCTGCAACCACACCAACTGGTACAGCCACTTCCATCACTTTATTTTCTTTATCTTCACTCAAGATACCTACTGTTCTCATATCTTTGATTTCTTCAAGAATGCCTTTAGAAGCCAATGCATTCTTTAATACTTTATCTTGCCAGCGTCCAAAACCTGTTTCTTCTGACGCCATTTTAGCTAAACGTTCACGTTCATCATAACATGCTTTTGCAACAACTTTAACAATAGTATCAATTTGTTCTTGACTCATTTTTGCTAATTCTTGTTGTGCTTGTTTTGCTTCACGAATTAAATCACGTGTTTCTTGAATAGACACTAAGTCTTTATCCAATAGTTTCACTAAATGTCACTCCCTTCCTATTTTTTTAACAATGCGTCTAGCAATGTTTTTTTGTTTGCAAATTTTATTTGTTTTTTAGTTAAGCCAATATTAGGTTCACGATATGCTATTGAGCGTAATTCAACAACTTTTAATTTTTCTAATTCTTCTAAAGAATAGCTTGAAGATGCTTCTTGCGCCACAATCACTTCTTCTGAAATTGATTCAACCACTAAAGGTTTTTCCTCAACAACTTCTGAAACAACAACAGCCTCTTCTATAACTTCTTCAACAACCTTAGCTGGTTTTTGAATGTCTTTTTTACGAATATCCGTAAATAAAATTTCGGTCTGTGAATCAAGTCTAGGAATAACATGACTGCTCATCAAACAACCTAAGTCTGAAATAGATGCAACAGCTGAATCAACGGCTGCTTTAACAGCACCTACATCACCCACTAATTGTACAGTATGTAATCCGGCTTTGATACGTTCAACATTTAATAATGACACATTAGCTGCTTTTAATGCTGCGTCAGCAGCTACAACAGCACCGATATAGCCACGAACCTCAACTAACCCTAGAGCTTCTTTTGTCATTTAATTCATCCTCTTAATAATTTTTAGGATCGTCTGCAACTGTTTGAACAGTTCTTGCGAATGCATCACAAGCTGCACGACATGCTGATTGTGATCCTACTAATAAGCCACCCGCAAAGTTTGTTTCACTTGGTGGACCATAGAAAGCACCAACTTGTACATCTGCTGCTTTTAGAGCTGCATCTAATCCAATCATTGCTTCAACTGGAGGTGCAATTAGGTAAGCAATTGCTGTTCCTTCTTCTGCATTAGCACCAGCTGATAAGTAAGAACCAGCACGTGAAATACAATGTGCAAAGTAAGGAATTGAATTATCGTCATTTGCACTATAGAAACTTGCACCATTTTCAATTTCATACACAACAACATCTAAACCGCTGCGTACTTCTTCTGGGTTAGGACCAGCAATAATACCGATAACTTCCCCTGCTAATTTTGTTGATGCATTACCTGCACCAGCATACATACTACGTGCGTACACAACTTCTACATCTGCTGCTTTTGTTGCTTCATCTAATGCAACGTATGTTACATCGTCACAGTCAGATGATACAATCCCTAAACTTCTGTGATGTGGCTTTAAGTCTAATGATGCAGCCAATCCAGCGTCTACGTTAGAAATAATTTGTGTACTTAAAACATTTGCTCCAAGACGTTCGTTTTTCACAACGTTTACCTCCTAAAAATTATTTTAATTCAATACCAGATTTTTTATTTTCTAACATTTTTTTGATAATTTCAGCGATGTAAGCCCCCGCTTCAACAGCAGGTGTACCACCTTTATGAATGTTAGATACAACTGTTCTTCTTGATTCTGGCATACCAACAGTTGGTTTATAAACGATATAAGCACTCATTGACTCAGCAGTTACTAAACCTGGACGTTCACCAATCAATAAGCACACTACTTCAGCACCAGTCAATTCAGCAATTTGGTCCATTGCAGCAACACGACAATGTTTTACAAATAATACTTCATTGAAATCTAAACCAAACATTTTTAGACCTTGTTTCAATGATGGTAACAAGTCTTTAATATTTGCTTCAATAGCAGCAGAACTTAATCCGTCACCAACAACAACTTGTACTTTTTGGTTAAGTGCACAGTTTTGTTTAATGAATTGTTGTTGATCTTCATTGAAGAAACGACCTAAGTCTGGACGTGTTAAATATTCATCTTTTGAAGTACATTTTGTTTCAGTTGGAACAAATCCCATTTCTTTTACGAAGTCTTCATCAACATAAGAGAAAACAGCATCTTGAGCTGCCGCATGGTCTGCTCTGAAACGTAAAACAGATTGTGTTTTATAACGAGTACCAGCTCTCCATAATCCTAAACGAGCAGGTGTGAATTTTTTCATTTTTAAGTATGCTTCTTTATTTGCAGCATTTGGAATTAAGAATTGTGTTTGAATATCTACTTCTGAAATATCAGGAATACAACCTTCTTCAATAACACTTTCGTTAGTATTCACTGGTGAAGACCCAGCAGGTTTAAATACTACTGTACCACCATTTGATTCTGATGCAACAGTATCTTTAGATGTGTTAGCATCATCAGACGACATTTCACTTAATAAAGAGCGAATCATTTCTTTTAATTGTGCTTCATTCATCAAAGACACCTCCTAAATATTTTTCTTCATGAATACAGATCCATCACCGAATAATTCAGTCATGTTACCTTTTTCATCTAATAAGCCCATGTTTTTCATCCAAATTTCAAATTCTTTAATTGGACGTTTGTTTAATAACTCACGCATTGATGCTGATTCATGGTAACCAGTTGTTTGGTAGTTTAACATGATGTCATCACCATGAGGAATAGCCATGATATAGTTGATACCTGCTAAACCTAATAATAATGTTAAGTTTTCAGCATCATTTTGGTCAGCTTTCATGTGGTTTGTATAACAAATGTCACAACCCATAGAAATACCTGTTAGTTTACCCATGAAGTGATCTTCTAAACCAGCACGGATAACTTGTTTTGCATCATATAAATACTCAGGTCCGATGAACCCTACTACTGTGTTTACTAAGAATGGATCAAAGCGTTTTGCAAATCCATAACAACGAGCTTCCATTGTTACTTGGTCAGCATCGTGGTGAGCATCAGAAGATAATTCTGAACCTTGACCTGTTTCAAAGTACATCACGTTAGGACCAGCAGCAGTACCTACTTTAAGTGCTGTATCATATGCTTCTTGAACAATTTTTCCATCTAAACCGAATGCTGTATTTCCTTTTTCTGAACCAGCGATAGATTGGAAAACAAGACCAGAAGGAGCACCTTGGTTCATTGCTTCCATTTGTGTTGTAATATGTGCTAATACACAGTGTTGTGTTGGGATTTTAAATTCTTCAATAAAGTCATTGAATTTATGTAAAACACGTTTAACACTTTCAGTTGAATCGTCAACTGGGTTTAAACCTAATAACGCATCTCCACATCCATAAGCAAAACCTTCCATTGTAGAAGCCATGATACCATCTGGATCATCTGTTGTATGGTTTGGTTGTAAACGAGATGAGAATGTTCCAGGTTCACCAACTGTTGTGTTAGCTGTTTTTGTAATGATAATTTTTTGTGCACCAACAACTAAGTCCATGTTTGACATTAGTTTTGTTACTGCAGCAACCATTTCTGAAGTTAAACCACGAGATAACCAGTGAATATCATTACTTGTTGTATTTGTATCTAAAATCCATTCACGTAATTCTTCAACTGTCCAGTTTTTGATTTTTTCATAAGTACGTAAGTTAACATCGTCAACGATAATACGAGTTACTTCGTCTTCTTCATATGGAACAGCTGGATTGTTAAAGATATCTGATAATTTTAATTGTGCTAAAACAACTTTAGCCGCAACACGTTCCTCAGCAGATTGAGCTGCAACTCCTGCTAATTGGTCACCAGATTTTTCTTCGTTAGCTTTAGCCATTACTTCTTTTACTGATTTGAATTCATAGCTTCTGCCGAACAATTTAGTTTTCAGAATCATCTGAAATTCCTCCTTGGTTTTCTTTTTTTAGTTAAATACTAACGTTTTTACAACGACTGGCAATACCGAGCCTTCGATGACCGGATTACCAATATCGATATAATCTCCATTTTGTACATCAACAGAGTCAATACATACAAATGGATAGTCTTTTGGCAACTGAGCAAATAAGCATTGTCCCAGTGCTTTTGCCATATCCTGACGAACAACAATAATCAACGGAATGTTTTTACGAATGCTTTCATCCATACCTTTTACAATAGCACTTGCTATGTCCACAACTCTTGTAAATGACGGACTTTTCTCTCCTTCAAGAGCTAAAGCAACTTGTTGCACTTCGTTTTCTAACGTAAACCAATTCACTTTATCGTGAATGATTTGTGCCATTTCCATTGCTGATTCTTTTTCATCAGATACAGCTAATTTTAGAACAGGAATATTTTTAATTGGCAATACATCTGAAATATAAGTGATTGTACTACCACTCACATCTGTTGTATGACTTCCTGCCCCTACCACTGTTGCACGAATGGTTTCTTCAGAAACAATTACTTTACGTTCTGTGAAAATTTTAGATTTTTGTAAAGCACGTCCTAATAAAACACCAATATCACCGTAAGCGAATTCATCAACATCAGTGCCATAAACCTGATCGGCTACACCACCAGAGAATGATACGCAACGTATTTCATAGTTTAATTTTAAACCATGATTTGTTTGCAACATTTCGTAGTACGGACTATTGTTTTCAATACCAACAGACTGTTCTAAAACGGTTACCATAATTTGAATAATTGTATCTAAATCTTTTCGATTAGCCGGTTTTCCAACAGCTAAATCTAATTTTAATTCAGCTACAATATCAAGTAATTTTGGTGCGATATAACTGATCACATGTGTTTTAGGATCCAATTTAATTAAACGGCCACCTATATCAAAACACCCTGTATCAATCAAGTCACCTTCTCTAAAAACAGCTAAATTAGATGTCCCACCACCAATATCAATATTGGCTACTGATGTATGGTGCTCTTCTGAGTAAATATGACTACATGCACCTTTAGCTGCGATAATGCTTTCTAAGTCAGGACCGGCGGTTGCAACAACAAAGTCACCTGCATAACCACTTAAAACCTCAAGCACATGACTTGCATTATCTTTTCGTGCTGTTTCACCAGTAATGATAACAGCACCCATTTGAATATCACTTTTTTCAATGCCTGCTTTTGCATATTCGCTTGTCACGAACTGCTTAATTTTTTCAGCTTCAATCAAGTGATTTTCAGAAATAGGGGTAAAAATAATATCGCTTTTATATAGAACCTTTTTATCTGTAATATACACACGCGGTATGGTAAACACAGATGCGATATTTTCAATGGTTAACTCTGATAAAACTAGCTGCGTAGTTGCTGTCCCTAAGTCAATCCCTACACTTAAAATTTTATCCGACATGTGCGTAACACCTCCAAAAAAAAGACACTCAAAGACATATAGTTAGACTACTAGTCTACTACCTTACCTTGAAGCGTCATTGCTTTATTCTAACATCATTGTTAGTTGTTATTTTTTAAATGTAATAGTTGTTACCGTTCCATTTCTGTCGGACTGAACAGAAATTTTACCCGATAATTTACTTTTTACAAATTGATTAACAATCGTTAAACCTAATCGGCTTTCCTCATGCTCTTGAATTTTGTAACCTTTTCCATTATCGGCAACTTCTAAACGTATCATACCATTTTCTAGGCTAACATGCAAATGAATATATAAATTTTTTCGATTTATTTTTTCAAAAGCATGGTCATAACTATTTTGGACCAATTCATTCACAACAAGAGCAGTTGCTACTGCTCTATTACTATCCAATAAAATGCTCGTATCAATATTATACGTCAATCGAACATCTGATTGGCCCATGAAGAAACGTTGAATATTTCCAAGTGTTTCTTCTAAGACTTTAGCCAGTACAATTTCGTCCTCAGTTTGTGAAGATAACAACTCATGCGTCATCGCAATAGATAAAACGCGATTTACACTATCATTTAACGTCTTTTTCACTTCAGGATTTTTACTTCGTCTTGCTTGAAGACGAAGCAATGACACAACGGTTTGTAAATTATTTTTAACACGATGATGAATTTCACGAATAACAGTTGCTTCAGTTAACAACCTCGATTCTTTTTGCTTAATTTCTGTAATGTCTTTAAAAATCATCACAAAAATATTACTGTCTTGAATAAAGTGTCGTTTTACTGAAAAATAATATTGTCCATACTTGATTTCTACTATTTTATTATTTTCCCAACGTCCATTAAGAATTTTCTTTTGAATGGCTTTAAACTGGAAACTGTCCAAAACCAAATTATCATAGTGCATACCAGTAATTGAATCTCGATAACCTAATTTTTTACGATAGTAATTATTAGCTGCATGGTTATAATATTTTAAATAACCTTGCCCATCAAAAATTAAAATGGCATCATCTATATAATCTGATAATGTAATTTGTTCAAGTTGAGAAACTTGCAAAGCATTCGTTAATTCATAAACGCTATTTTTATCATTGTCTATCGAAAAAGTTGACAAGATTTTTTCGGTCACATCCGTTTCAATAATAATTACAGCTATGACTTTACTTTCTCTTGTTATCGGAAATACTTTTTGCTGAATGGATACACCTTCTTGAGATAAGGCCGACAATCCATTTGTTTTTGCACCCGTTTGTAATGTTCGAATCACACCTGGTTCATTATGTAAATAAGCAATGCTTCCAACAACATTTTTTTCATATAAACTTTGTTTTTTTTGCGGTTTTTTATGAAAAATAACGATTGCATTTTCGGAATAAGCATCCTTCACATCAATGAATACATCTTCTAATGCATACATTGAGCTTCGCATCAATCTATCTGCTTGAGATAAAATCCACTCTATATCAAACTCATCCAAAGTTGTTTGCTCTTTGCAAATACGAATAATATCATCTTTATAAGTCATCATGTAACACTAACAATTTAGCTATTTCAACCATTGGAACACGCTTTTGCATACTAATTGTTCGAATTTTTTTGAAAGCATCAGGCTCACTTAAATGCTCTTGCTCCATAAGTAGACCTTTTGCCTTTTCTATAATAATTCGATCTTCCAATTTTTTAGCTAATTTCTCCATATCTTGTGAAAGTTCTCTTAACTCTTTTCCTTTTTCAACACAAACTTCAACCATTGGTACCAAAGATTTTACATCTAGTGGTTTCACTAAATAAGCACTTGCTCCATATAGTTTGGCTTTATTTGTATATGCTTCATCACTATATGCAGATAACAAAATAACGCTATATGCTAATTTATCATCTAATATTTTTTTACTTGCAGTTAATCCATCTAATAACGGCATTTTAATATCCATTAAAACAAGATCTGGAGTAAACTTTTGACACATATCAATTGCTTCAAAGCCATCTGCAGCCTCTCCAACAACTTCATATCCCGCTTCTTCCAAAATGTCTTTAATGTCTAATCTTGCCATAGGTTCATCATCAACAATTAGTATTCTACCCTTCATCACGCTCTCCTTAAGATTTGTTCAAATTATGTGCGTGTTACAACTGTACTTGAAAAACTTAAAATATCTTCTAAGCCTTGTAAAACAGCTACAAGAGAAGCCTCAACTGAAGCAACATCTCCTGTTAACACAACAGAACCGCTAAAGCGATCTACAAATCCAACTTGAACATCTGCAGCTTTTGTTGCAATATCTACTGCAATAATGGCTGCTTCACTTGGGGTTATGGTTAAAATACCTATTGCACCTTTTTTCTCAGTAATTAAACCAAGCTTTTCATAAATGACTGGATCAGGATTGGCAATTAAATGCGCTAATGTGACCTGTTTACCAGGTACATATTCCTGTATCATCCTTTGTTTTTCTTCCATTTTGTCACACCCTTCATTTTGTTAGATTATGTAGCTCATCTATTATATTAGAAAATGGTATATCTAGCAATCTAAAATGCATTTTCTAAAATTTTAGCCACATCTTCTGGTGAAGGTGTTCTTGGGTTTGTATCTGTACAACGATCTTTAATAGCCGCAAGAGCTATCTCATCTTTATGTGCAAGAAAATCTTGTGATGCCACACCATATTCTCTTAATGTTGTTGGCATATTCAATTTTTTCTGTAATTGTTTTATAGCACTTACTAATTGTCTAACTGCCATTGCAGGATTAGAGGCATTACAACCTAATAATTTTGCAATTTGTTGATAGCGCATTGCTGTTGATTTATCATATCCAATTTTACCAACGCTCGTCATATTCGCATTATATTGGATAATATGTGGCATTAAAATACTATTTAAACGTCCATGTGGCACATGGAATTTAGCACCTGCTGCATGAGCAATACCATGATTTAATCCTAAAGATGCTGTATTAAATGCCATACCAGCTAATGTTGACGCTGCATGCATTTTTTCACGTGCTTCTACATCATGTCCATTTGCATACGCTTTAGGCAAATATTCAAAAACAAGTTTAATAGCTTTTTCTGCTAATGCATCTGAAAAATCGGTAGCATTTTTAGAAACATACGCTTCGATTGCATGTGTCAATACATCCATTCCTGTATCTGCTGTAATATTCGCAGGTAAAGTTAACACTAAGTCGGCATCTAAAATTGCAACAGAAGGTAAAATATCTCTTGAAATCAATGGATATTTTGTTTCTTTTTCTGCATCTGTGATAATTGAAAAATCTGTTACTTCTGAACCAGTTCCACTTGTTGTTGGAACAGCAATGAAGGTTGCCCCTGAAAAAATACCTTGTTTAGATGCAAAATAATACATCGCTTTTGCTGCATCAATAGCAGAACCACCACCGACTGCCAACACAATACTTACATTTTTTCCTTCTGCACTCTTAATACCAGAAACAACTGTTTCAATTGGAGGATCAGGAACAATATCAGTAAACACAATCACATCATTACTGCTATCAACATATTTTAAAACATCATTGATTTGGCCAGATGTTTGTAAGAACGGATCTGCTACAACTAAGAAACATTCATTTTTATATGTACTTAACTGTTCCAAAGCACCTCTACCTATACACAATTCTGTTTTATAATATATTTTATACATATTCATTCTCCTTTCTTTTAAGATAAAAAGCATGAAAAAATGCTACACGAAAACAACCACATTCATAGGTGGATTTTTTCCACATAGCAACATTGCTTTTATGAAGTAAACACGCCTTTGTGCTTATGGTGAAATTTTAACATAATAACGCTTTCTCGTCAATAAAATTCATGCTCTTATCATTTTAAAAACACCTTTTCTCTTCTAATTTTTAAGATATTGTATCTCATCTCATAAAAGACATGCTCCCCCATACTTTTTATATGTTTATCCTCTTATTATCCTATAAAATTTTTCTATCAATTCTTCTTAAATAAATACGACAAAACAGTTGTAACCACGCTATGTATATGGTATAATTTACTTGCTAGATAAATATTTCAGTACTTTTGTGAATATGGAAGTTTGGTGAAATTCCAACACGGTCCCGCCACTGTGATAAGCATTGCTTTCAGTCAGATCTTTATTCTCAAATTTTAGTAGATTTCATTCCTCGATGTAAGGATATGACGTCATTTTGGATTGCATGACAATCGTTGTAGCTTTCCATACTTGGCTCTACGTTCAGTATGTGCTGATATTTTCTAAAGGCGCCAATAAGCGTCTTTCTGCAAAGATGCAGAGCCAATGTTATGGAAAGCTACAACTAACCGAAGCTGTTTAGTATTGGATACAATGATGTATATCTAGCTTTCTAATCTGATTTTAGACACCTTGTAGATTTTTTCTACAAGGTTTTTTATTTTTATCACAAACGACAAAAAGACACCCAATATTGAGTGTCTTTTGTTATTATTTGCCTTCTCTTTGTTTTGCCCAACGTTCAACATCGGCTTTTGTAATGTTATTGTGGAATACTTTTGCACTACGCTCATAAGCAACGTCTGCAACACCTTTTCTAAAGTTAATAACACGTGCCAATGCAAAGAAATAATCTGATAAACGGTTTACAAATACCATTACTTCATTATTTATTTCATTTGTCCACATTGTTGCAACAATATGACGTTCCGCACGTCTTGCAATTGTTCTTGCAACATGAATCATTGAAGCAATAGGATCTCCGCCTTGTAAAATAAATGTTTCTAGTGCAGGTGGAATATCAGCGTATGTATCAATACGTTCTTCAATCCAATCAACTAATTTTTTATCCACTTTGTAAGGATAAACACCGTGTGGTGTAGATAAATCTGAACCACAATCAAATAAATAATGCTGTAATTGACGTAATTCATCAATTAAAGGATCTCCATTTTCCATTTGACTTATTGTGTATCCTATCCAAGAATTTAATTCATCAATCGTACCGTATGCACATACGCGATCCGAATCTTTGGCTGCACTTTGTCCACCAACAAGCTTTGTTAGCCCTTTATCTCCTGTTTTTGTATATAGCTGCATGATTTTCTCCTTTCACTTCTTTTACTATAGTTTACACCTAAACAACCTATTTTGTAAACGTTTCTAATCATATTTTTTTATTTATAATCCCGTGTATCTACATAATCATCTCGACTTAATTTTCCTTGCTCAAACGTTGGCATATTTGTGATTGTGTGAACAGCATTCTCCATTAAGAAAAAGGCTAAAGGACAACCAGAGCCCTCTCCTAAACGCATATCCATTAACAACATAGGCTCAAGTTTTAAAGTATCTGCAACAATTTTATATCCCGGTTCTGTTGAACAGTGAGAAGCAAAACAGTAATCTAATACGTGTGGTGCAATCTTAGAAGCAATCAATAATCCTGTAATGGAAATCACACCGTCAATCACACACGGTTTTTCATACATCGCACAAGCCAAATATGTTCCAACCATTCCTAACATGTCTAAGCCACCAATTTTAGATACAATATCTAATACATCTTCATAGGGTGCATGTTTTTGAATACATTGCTCAATAATATTGATTTTATGTTGCATTGATGTTTTTGTTAAGCCTGCTCCATATCCGGTCACTTCATGTGCTGGTTTATCAAGCAAAGCACTAATCACTGCTGCAGAAGTCGTTGTATTACCGACACCCATTTCGCCTGTACCAAATAATGTATAACCTTGATTTATCAAAGAAACTGTCTTATCGTATCCATTTAAAATGGCTTGAATGCACATTTTTTTGGACATTGCTGGCTCTTTTGCCATATTTTTAGTACCGTACATTACTTTAGCATCTACATGATAACCAACATCTTTTTTACAACCAATATCAACAACACAAACATCACTTCCTACATGATGCGAAATGGCACATAGTCCTGTTTTCTTTTCTAACATATTTTCCGCAACAATATAAGTCGTTTCTTGAGGATTGGCTGATATACCTTCTTCAACAATGCCATTGTCAGCTATATATACGACAACTACTTTTTTTTCTAAAGAAATATGTTTGTCAAACATACTATACAAACGAGCATAAATAGTCTCCATTTTCCCAAGAGCACCTAACGGTTTCGCTAAACGATCACAGTATTGCTGTCCTTCACAAAGAAGTACTTGATTAACGGGCTTTATTTTTTGGATAATATTCTCTAATCGTACCAATTCTTCCATACAAACCTCACAACTGCTTGACACCTTCATAAATAATGGTGCACAATGTTCTTTTTTGATAATACTTTGCAAATAATTGTTTAGATAGAGCTTCTTCTATTTGCTCTAAAAAAGCAACTTGTTCCTTTGTTAATAAAATACCCACAACAGTGCCACTATGCGCGATGTTAATACCCAATAATTGATAATTTTTGACAAAAGCAATGATGTCCTTTAAATAAGGTTTTGGTAAACGTCTATCATTCAATAAAGCACTCTCTAATGCAACATGTGACAGTAAACTTAACGATTTTTCTTGACACGCTTTTTGAAACAATGTAAATAATTCTTTCGAGTGCTGTTTATCATATACATTCGATTGGCTCATACGAATCAATCCCACCGTATTGACCGTTTCAATTGGTTCTAACATGTATACATACAACTCAGGTTTCCAATGCGTTTCAAACAAAGGCTTTGCTGTTAAAGGATTAATCACTGTCCAATGTTTAAACGCTACCGAATCAGTCGGTTCTACTTTCGAGCATAAAGACGACAATGTTTCCATAGATAATTTTTCCTGTTTCAACAAAGACATACCATATAAAGCGCTAATCATATCTGCTGTACTACTTGAACAGCCTTTTCCAACGGGAAGCGACGTCTTTCTCGTTATATGAAACATGTCCTTAGGATATACCAAATCTTTTATTTCTTGAATTTTAGGCAAAATTATAGAAGTGGTTGTACTAGATGAAACTGTAACAATACTTTTTTTATCAATATTGTAGGACAATAAGTATTCTTCATCATCATACACACCTTGAAAAAGTTCCCCGCAAGACCCAGCACAAGACACACTAACACTTTTCATGTATCACCTCATTATCAAAAATCTCTTGTATTGCTTTAATCAACTGCTCATTTTCCTTTCGTGTACGCACTGCAACACGATAATGCTGTGTTGTCAATCCATGATAGTTTTGACACGAGCGAATAAAGACTTTCTTCTCCCATAAGGCTTTCCTTAAATCAAGTTCGCCCAAGTATGTAAAGAAAATATAATTCACTGTTGGTTTGACAACATCAAGCTGATGAAAACTAACAAGAGCATTATATAAGAACTCTTTTTCTTGATGTAACCACTGCTTCGTTTGTTTTTGATAATTTATATCTTTTAAAATAACTGGCACTGCTCTATCTGCTAATGTGTTAATACTCCAAGGTGCTCTTTTATTATCAATATCTGTTAAACACGATGTTAAAAAAGTAAGAGCATATCCTAGACGTAATCCTGGAATAGCATAAAACTTTGTTAAAGATTTCACGACAATCACATGTGGATACTCTTTTAAAAATGGTACAAATGTATATTGTACTTCATCCATTAAAAAATCAACAAAAGCTTCATCAATCACTAAATAAATATTTTTATCACTTAAATAATTTGCAACTTTTTTAAGTTCCTCACTTGTCACTAATGTGCCTGTTGGATTATTCGGATTACAAATCAATACCACATCACCACTTGTTAACATTGATAAATACGGCATCATACTATCAAATGTCCATTGATAAGAAGAATCAAGTGGACAAAGTTTAATTTTAGCACCAACTTGAGAAAATGCTTTTTCATATTCCATGAAAGTAGGGCTTAATGTAAGCACTTGTTTTGGTTTAAAAAAGCGTGCTAATTCATAAAAAATTTCAACGGCTCCATTTGATAATAATACGGTTTCTGCAGGGAGCTGATGATAAGTAGCAATCGCATTTTTTGCTGCTCGATAATGGATGTCTGGGTAATGTACTAAAGCATCTATACTCTCTATAATGACTTGTCTTAATGCTTTAGACACACCAAAAGGATTGATATTTGCACTGAAATCAATGCAATCCTCTCGGTTATAACCAAGTTGCATTGCTAAAGCATCTACATTTCCTCCATGCTCTATTTTCATGCCTATCAATCCTTTCATGTCTTTATTTATTTGTCATCGTCCATTAAATATTCACGCAAATCATCAATACCAATATTTTCAACAGAAGAAATTTCAAAAATTCTAATTGCTCCTGCTAATTTTAATTGTAGTCTTGCTCGCTCAATTAAAGATGGATCTTTTGCCATATCAATTTTTGTGACAACACCTATAACAGGTTTTGTAAAAAGGGATGCAAAACCTTGTGGAAATGTCTGCATCGTTTCCGCAGATGAAATCAATAAACCTATCACATCTGCTTCCGCAGCAGTTACTGTCAACGCATTATAATATTGTCTATGTTGTAAAAATTCTCCTGGTGTGTCAATAATAGCATCATAAAACTGAATGGCTTGCGTTTTATAATAACTAATATCTAATCCTTTTAATCTTTGTGTTAATGTTGTTTTTCCAACACCAACTGATCCAACAAACATAATTTTTTTCATACGTCACCTCGTTTCCATTATACACAAGATTTTGCGAATATCCAAATTTATTTTTTCAATAATTCTGCTTCTGTTTTACCTAATAAAATTGTTTCACGTCCGTGTAATAATATACCTTTATTTTCGTCACGACCTTGTAAGAAGTATCTTGCATCATCTTTATCATATGTGTCTGCCGCTTCTTTAGACAATTTACCGATACCTTTTTCAGTTGGTCTGATACGGTTAAAGATAATACCTACTTGTAAATCTTTAAAGTCAGTTAACATTGCATAGTCCCCATTGCTGTCACCTGCAATCAAGATAGGTTCTTTATCTTTGTGAGTTGCTGCCATATATTTTTTAATCGTTTCTGTTTTACCTGCACCTTGTGTTTGTGCATATTCTGGATTTAATTCAGCTTGAATAACACCATTGCTATCTTTAGATAGCATCATAGCATAGATATTTTCTTTAGGAATATTATATCCATATTTACTATTTGTTGCATAAGGAATAATAACATCAATATAAGATGCTGAACAAATATATACGTCAATACCATTTTCCATTAAAGTTGCGTATAAGTCTTGCATTTCTTTAACAGAACGTACACCTGTTTTGAAAGATACACTAACTTGTCCTGCTTCACCTTTTAATGTTGCTGGACTTTCCCATGTTTCTTCTTTTAATTCATCTTTTAAAGCATAGTCAATAGATTTTTCAGTTAATGCTTGTACTTCTTCAGATGTCATGCCTGCATATAAATATGTTACCCATGGATAGCTAATGTCTGAACTAAATGTTGAGCCAACAGCTTCATATAAATAACGTAATTTAGCACTAAAGTCTTTATATTCATCAGTTGATTTTAATTCATCTAATGATTTTGTCCCTTTCATGCCACTATAATTATTGTATAAGAATGTATAGTCTGATTCTAAATCTTTTGCAATTTTATCAATATTTACACGGCCACCGTCTTTATTATTCCAATCTTCTTTAAAATCATCACTTGGTAAGTTTTTACGAATGGCTTCACCAAATTTTTCTGGTGTCATTTTGAATTCTAAATTCATGATTTGATAAGTGAATGTTGCTTCACCAATATCGTTAATAATTGTTGTGTTATCCCAATCAAATACAGCATAAGGTTTTGCATCTGCTTTATAGTTTGCATTTGTTTTACCATTATCAGCAACTAATTTTGACAAGCGAGCATATAATTTATCTTCCCATACACCTTTTTCGAGTGTTTTAACACTTTGAGCTTGTTGCGTTGTTGTTTGCTCCATTTTTGTTGTTTGTGGTGCTTGACATGCTGCTAATAGCAATGTTGCTCCACACATAAAAATAACACGTTTTTTCATGTTTTTACCTCCAAAAAATTTTTGCTCCATAAAAAAGGGCAAAGAAAGACCGTTAGTTGTTCTGGTTGCGCACCATTGCGACTAAACGGCTTCTTTGCCAATCTGTATGAAACTGTTTTCAGTATACCTTGCAAATATCATTTCGTCAATATATAATCGAACATCACACGAAAGTTTTATATTTTTTTAATAAAATTTATAAATCTATACACCAGATAATACAATTAAACGTTCAACAAATTCGTTTTTTGGATGCAAACGAATCTCATCAGGTGTTCCAATTTGTTGAATTTTTCCTTCGTCTAATACCATGACTCGTGTCCCTAATTTCAATGCTTCTGCTATATCATGTGTGATAAAGACAATCGTATTTTTTAGTTGTCTATGAAGTTGTTTTAACTCATTTTGCACTTGGTATCTTGTAATAGCATCCACTGCACCAAAAGGTTCATCCATTAACAAAATATCTGGATTAGATGCTAATGCTCGAGCAATCCCTACACGTTGCTGTTGCCCTCCAGACAATGCATTGGGAAACATCGTTGCAATCTCATGAGATAATCCAATCATATCTAATTTTTCATAGACAATTCTGTCAATATCTTCTTGAGGATATTGTTTTAATCGCAACACATAAGCAATATTTTCAAAAACGGTTAAATGCGGAAATAAAATATTTCCTTGAATAGCATATCCAATACGCCGTCTTAATTCAATTAAATCTTCATCCGCAATACTTTTTCCGTCAATTAACACATCTCCGCTATCAATACTCACTAAACCATTGATCATTTTCATAAGAGTCGTTTTTCCTGAACCAGATGATCCAATGACTGTTAAAAATTCACCTGTTGGAATCGTTAAATCTAAATTCTCAATAATGATTGTATCTTCATATTTTTTACATACTTGTCTAAACTCAATCATATTATTCTCCAATCAATCCCAATGTTTTTAAATAGTTTTTTGCAACATCACTCGGTTTCTCGCCTTTACTTTCTACCTTATCATTCAGTTCAGACATCGTTTTATCATCTAAAGTATGATTTAGCAATGCTAATACTTTTCTTAATTCTGGATGTTGCATTAAAACGTCCTCTCGAACAACTGTACCGGCGACATAAGATGGATATAATTTTTTATCATCTTCCAATACAACAATATTTGCAGAAGATAACTGCCCATCTGTTGTAAAAATAGTCATGACATCTATCTTACCATCATGAATGGCTTGATATTTTAATCCATTATCCATATCCACCGTTTTTTTAAAAGACAAATCATATACTTTCTGCAATGCTTTATAACCATCTTCTCTTTCATAAAAATCATATTCTGCACCAAAAGTAAGTTGATTGGCAATAGCCACTAAATCGCTATATGTTTTTAATTGATATTGATCGGCTATTTCTTTTCTCACAGCAATACCATATGTGTCATTAAAGCCAAAATTATTCCCCCACTCAAGATGGAACATGTCGTGATAATCTTTCATTAATACATCAAATTTTCCTTCATAATAAGGTTCCGTATGTTTTAACACTACTTGCCATGCAGTTCCTGTATATTCTGGATACATATCAAATTCACCTTTTAAAACTGCCGGATGAATATTCGCTGTTCCTCCACCTACACCGTGTGTTATTTTTACGTTTAAATCTGTTTTTTCCTCTATGAGTTGCTTTAACATTTCTCCTAAAACATAACCCTCAGTCGTTGGCTTAGTCGCAATGTGAATGGGTTTTTCCATAGGAACTAAATAAAAAGCACCTATGATGACTGTAAATAAAACAGCAATCGACATCACCCATTTTTTAATATGCTTGGATAATCCATGATGTACTTGGATTCTTTTTTCAATATTTGCCAATAAGAAATCTGCAACTAACGCTAATATAGCAATAAGTAAACTACCAACAACTGTCATATTCAAATTATTCGTTGTAATACCGCGATAAATAGCAACACCTAATCCACCTGCACCAACAAAAGAAGCTATCCCTGCTAAAGCAATCGTCATAGTTACCATATTTCGAATACCCGACATCAAAATTGGTAAAGACAGAGGAAACATGATTTTATACAAAATTTGATTGGGCGTACTCCCCATGCCTTCGGCAGCTTCGATAATTAAACTATCCACAGACATCAATCCAACATAAGTACTTTTGACGACAGGTAATAAAGCATACAATGTCAAGGCAACAACAGCTGTTGTATTACCAACACCTGTAATTCCAATTAAAAAACCTAATAAAGCAATCGCAGGAATGGTATATAACACATTCACTATACTTAATAAGATTGTTGCTAATTTAGGTTTTTTTGTCATATAAATACCGATACCTATACCGAAAATAATGGCAAGTATAATGGATATAAACGATACAATAATATGTTGTTTAAGTAAATCCATAAAAAATGGATACTCATTTAAAAATAAATCAATAATACTTTTCATGTTACTCTCATCCTTTAAAACGCTTTTATTTATTATACTATATTTTTCTCATTTGTATAAAATGATTTGTTTTACGAAGTAAACAAAAAGCTCTTCGTCAACTCGTGATTGCCCAACACGAGTTGACGAAGAGAGATTAGTCGTGATAAATAATTTGTACACCTGTTCGGTCAATTTCCAAAGGAACAATATCATGCTCTGGAAAGGCTTCTGTTAATAAATGGGTAATTTTTTTTACTTGTTGAGGGGGTACTAAAGTCATGACCGTCGGTCCCGCCCCACTTAAATATGTACCGTATGTATATTCTTTTTTTAATAATTCACGAATTTGAACCAATTCTGGTACTAAATGTTTACGATACGGTTCATGAAAGACGTCACTTTCAATAATATGACGAATATATTTCAAATAACCTCTCGCGATTTGAGATACAAAAACATTACTAATTGCACTACCTTTTGCGGCTTCTTTTAAAGAGAGCATATCCGGTAAAACGCCTCTACTCTCTTTTGTTGACAATGGTTTTGCAGGAATACAAGCCACGCCCACAACATGATTAACATAAACTTTTGACCAAAAGACACGTTTATTCATGGCAGCACTAATAACCAAGTTTCCAATCAAAGCAGGAGCAACATTATCTGGATGTCCCTCATACTTTGTTGCTAGTTGTATTTTATCATCTATTGATAAATTTAAATTACCTAAATAGTTTGCTAATTCTATTCCTGCAATAATGGCAGATGATGAACTTCCTAGACCTCTGGTTGTTGGTATATTCGTTCTCATGCGTAAACGATGTGGTTTTAATTTATGACATGTTCTCTTAGCAATTTGAATGATTAAATTACGGTCATTATTTGGTAAATAAGGAATATCATGCTCGATTATCCATTCATTTGTTTCTTCCAAAACATCTAATTCTAAATATAACTGAACAGCTATACCTATCGAATCAAATCCCACTCCCATATTTGCCGATGTTGCTGGCACTTTAATGGTTATCATCTATTCTCCTCCTTTAAAAAATAGTTAAAGACACAACATCAACAACAGATTGTTCTTTTTGTAATGCGTCTATCACAACTTTATGTGTTGCAACCTTTTCTAATTCGGTCATGACAAACATTGTGACATGATTTTCTTCTTTTAGAATTTCTACTTTAGAAACATTTACACCATGCTTTGCAAAAACTTGTTCAATCATTGCACTGTCATCAAAACCTTGTTGTAAATAAATACGATAATAATAGTCAAAGAACACTTTATCGGTCGATAAAAAGGCTGTTGGTTGTTGATACGTTGAAAATGGTCTACCTGTTTTTCCAGAAAGTATATTCACACCAATCGCCATAATATCACTTACAACTGAATTAGCCGTTGGTAATTTACCCGCACCTGCTCCGTAAAACATCGTTTCACCCAGTGCTTTCCCTGTAACATAAACCGCATTATTTTCTTGGTGAACAGTCGATAATGGATGTTCTTTTTTCACAAAACTCGCACCTACTTGTGCGTACACTTGTCCATTCTCACACTTCGTCATTCCCAATAATTTGATCACATAACCTTGATTATCCGCAAATGCCATATCGTGTTTATTTAAATGACGAATACCACTTATATCCATATCGTTTAATTGAATAGCCATTCCAAATCCTAAACGCGTTAAGATAACAACTTTACGTGCTGCGTCTAAGCCATCCACATCACTTGTTGGGTCTGCCTCGGCAAACCCAAGTGCTTGTGCTTGTTTAAGTGCTTCGTCATAACTTAAACCGTTTTGAATCATTTGTGTCAGCATATAGTTCGTTGTACCATTCAAAATACCAACAATTTCTGTCACCTCATCTGAGGCCATACTTATAGTTAACGCACGTAAAATAGGAATACCGCCACCAACACTTGCTTCATAATAAAAATCAACACCTTGTGTTTTAGCAAGGTCAAACAGTTCTGTTCCATAAAGTGCAATTAAATCTTTATTTGCTGTCACAACATGTTTGTTCGCTTGCAAAGCACGTTTCACATACTCATAAGCGACCGTTGTTCCACCAATCACTTCAACAATAATATCCATATCTGGTGTTAACAAATCGTTAATATCAGTTGTAAAAAAAGTATCACAACTATTGATAATTTCTTGATAAGGCTCTAACTCACGCACCAATACTTTTGTCACACGTACGTTTTTACCTAATACTTGGCTCATTTTTTCTTGATGATTTTGAATGATGTCAAAAACACCACTTCCAACTGTTCCAAACCCTAATATTCCTACTGATAAATATTCTTGCATACATATACCTCCAAGCCAATTATCCTTATAGTATAAAAGATTCTATTAAAAAGTCTATACTTTCTCACAAGTTTTCTCATTTTTTTGTAAATACTCTATTGTACTCATGTGATTGACAATATGTTCTATAAATCAAATGCTTTAATATCCACTTAAAACAGATAAAACTGAAGTAACATAATATCGCTACTTCAGTTTCTTTCTATGCCATTTCTATCAAAAATTTGACATTTTTCTACAAGTACTTGCATATCTTTTGGCATTGGCGCATGACACGTAATTATTTCATCAGAAAACGGATGCTTAAACGCCAATTTTTCACAGTGTAAAGCTTGTCTTTGTAAAGACGTGTCCATACGTCCACCGTATAAATCATCTCCAATAAGCGTTGCCTTTTTATGTGTAAAATGTACTCTAATTTGATGTGTTCGTCCTGTATGTAATTTAATTTTATACACACTCATATTATAACCACGCGCATAGAGCCAATATTCTGTTCGTGCCTCTTTTCCAGAACCGTCTGCTATGACTTGTCTTGTCATTATTGAATCCGGTACACGCCCAATAGGAGCATCAATCACACCATACTCAAATAATTCATCAGATTGCTGTGCTATGGCTATGTATTGCTTGTCAACTTGTCCAGCACGTAATTGTTTATCTAATTGTCCATGTGCAAACTGGTGTTTAGCAAATAACATCACACCCGAGGTATCTTTATCCAAGCGTGTCACAATATGAATCACTTGATGCTCATTATTATTTTGGACAAAATAACCTTTCACTCGATTTGCCATAGAATACTTTGGATGTAAGTAAGACGGAATCGAGGCAACACCTGCTGGTTTATTGACAGCTAAAACATGCTCATCTTCATACAATATATCAATCGGTAAAAAAACAGGTATCACATTTGGCTGTGCCTCTTCCTTTGGAATGACCATACGAATGCAATCCCCATTTTTTAAGACATATCGTACCGTTTCTTCTTTTCCGTTTACCAATAATTGTCCACCGTGGAATTTTACTTTTGCCAATAAACGTCTTGAAATATCGTGTGCTTTCAAAAAAGCTTTCAAGGATATTTCTACTTCTTTTTCGTATGTCCACTCAAAATACATTTTCTGTCTTCTTTCCTACTTTCCAATAAATGAATTTTTCGTACGCATCCAAAAATCAATATTTTTATAATTGATAAAATGAATATGTTCCTCACTAATGGATACCGTTATTTCAACATTGTCTTGGGTTTCAAAATGAATTGGATCAATATTATCAATCACGACAAAAGGAGAAACCGCATCTTTCACGATTAAACGCACACTTTCCCCTTTCGGTAAAATTAAAGGGGAGCCTATCGTTTTATAGACCCGATTATTTAATGCAGCAATTTCTGTTAACTGCATGGCTTCCATTTTCGGATGCAATAATGCTCCTCCTAAAGACTTGTTTAACCCTGTTGATCCCGTAGGAGTGCACACACACAAACCATCTCCTCTAAAAATTTCAAATAATGCATCATCAATACTCACTTCACATACCAAAGTGCCCGTCAATGTTTTCACCGTCACTTCGTTCAAAACCATGTGCGAGATACATTTATCAGATTGTACAATATTCACTCTTAATAAAGGATATTGATACGTTTGATGTGTTTTTTCTTTTAAACATGCCACAACATCTTCTAGTTCTTCATCTAAAAAATCGGTATAAAATCCTAAATTCCCAGTATGAATTGCCAAAAAATGAACATTACTTAGGCGATGTGTATACTGATGAAATGCTTTTAATAAAGTACCATCTCCACCTATGGAAATAACAATTTCTGGATGTTTTTCATCAATTTCTACTGATTCTTGTTCAAGACGTGTTAATAATGCTTGTTTCACTTCTTGTGATTTATTTGAACGACTTACTACTAATGCGATTTTCATATGTTAACCCCTGTCTATTTCGACATATTTCCTATCATTATACCATATTACTTGCATATTCGGAAAAATATCTTTAGAATGACAACAACATTACTAAAAAGGACACAAACTATGAGCAAAGAACTAGAAAAAGAATTGAAAACAGGCTTAACAGAAAGCGAATATCATCATTTATATACATTTCTACAATGTGACAAGCGACCACTTATCTCACAAGAAAATTATTATTTTGATACATTCGATAATCAATTACTCAATCATAAACTTGGATTACGCATTCGCTTAGACGATACACATGGAGAATTCACATTAAAAGTACCCGTAGCAGAGCATGAAAAAATGGAAATAACCGATATATTCTCTCTTGACTTAGGAAGAGCTTATCTACAATCAAATACCTTCCCAAATGGTCATGTTGTACAAGAACTACGTCATTACAATATATCAAGCACAAATCTTATTCAAATTGGTACACTCAAAAACGAACGATATGAAATAGAAACATTAGATGGGTTGTGGGTTTTGGATAAAAGTTATTTTCAAAATGGTATAACATACGAACTAGAGTTTGAATATGAAACAAATACGAAACCATTTTATGATTTTTTAGAAAAACACGGTATTCTATTTAAGGCATTACCGTCAAAATTAGCACGTGCTGTCAATCGTCAAGCATAATTTTGGCAAATGTATTTAATAAATGTTATAATACAGATACAAATATATGACAATTTTGTAACAAAACATTATGCGAAGGAACTTTTAATATGTTAGATATGCCTTTAAATCAGAAAAAAGAACCTGCACACGTTTTAGATATTTACTTATTTATTGATCCGATCGACACGTCTTGTCATCAATGTGCAACAGAAATACTGGACTTTTTAAACACATTAAATATGAAAGTATATACTCATTTTATTCCGTACTTTAATTTAAAAACGATTGATGAGTATATCAAAAAATATCAATTACCAACAACAGATTTAACATTACGTAATAAGATATATGAAACAGATTATTTAATTGGATTAACTTATAAAGCGGCGACTTTCCAAGGAAAACGTAAAGCACGCCAATTTTTAGCGCAATTAAAAGTCCTAACCGATACTTATCGTCATAACTTAACCGATGAAGATATTTTAGGTATTGCTGAATTATCCAATTTAGACTTATCCATGTTATTAGAAGATAGACAATCAGAAAATGCAAAATACTTATATCAAAAAGATTTAGAAATTGCACATAAATTTTCAATTTCTAAAGTGCCGTCTATCATTGTCTTTGACTCTTGTAGACCTAATGGTATTTTGATTGAAGAAGATATTACAGTATCTCATATACAACATGTTATCGAAACAAGTATGGATTGTTTAAAAGCAAAATAACAAGCTCTCCGTCATTAGTTGACGAAGAGCTCAGATTGTTGACAATAGCGATAAAAAATCCAACATATTTTTTAAAAATTGAAAAATATGTTGGATTTTGAATTTTAAAATACTAAATGAAGAATAATATCTCAAAAAATGGCTATCTCTCGTGAGTAGAATTGCCATTTTTTTCATATTTTGGGCAGCACAAGATAACCAAGTGTACTGCTGCATCTTGGCTACTCCTCTATATTGTGCAAACCGATACCCATGATTTT